>CAISKH010000680.1 GCA_903885865.1 uncultured Mucilaginibacter sp. | reverse complement strand
TAATTGCAATCAACGCATGGCATTAAATTATATCTGGATATTTTTTTTCCTGATCGCCTTTACTATCGGCCTTGTTAAACTGATATTTTTTGGCGATACCGAAATATTCAGGTTAATGGCCGAAGGGACCCTCGACACAAGCAAGTCGGCAGTTATGGATATCGCCCTTCCGTTAGTTGGTATCATGTCGTTATGGTTAGGTATCATGAAAATAGGTGAAAAAGCAGGGGCCATCAATTTTCTTTCACGGATTGTAGGGCCGTTTTTCAACCGTCTTTTTCCAGAAGTGCCCAAAGACCACCCGGCGGTTGGGCAAATGATATTAAATTTTTCAGCCAATTTCCTGGGCCTTGATAATGCCGCTACTCCTTTTGGATTAAAAGCAATGAATGGTTTACAGGAATTGAATAAAGAGAAAGATACCGCATCAAACGCGCAGATCATGTTTACCGTGCTGCATGCTTCCGGTTTAACCATTTTACCCATCTCCATTATCGCGCAGCGGGCCATTTATCATTCAAAAGACCCTACCGACATTTTTTTGCCCTGCATTATAGCAACTTATGTGGCCACCCTTGCGGGTTTGATAGTAGTGAGCATAAAGCAAAAAATAAATCTTTTTGACAAGGTTGTATTAACCTGGCTGGCCGGCCTAACCGGTTGTATCGGGCTGTTGGTTGTATATTTTACCCTGTATTTAAGCAAAGCGCAGATAAGTTCATTTTCAACCATATTCAGCAATATGGTTTATATTATTATCCCTGTGATATTTATTGTAGGTGGGATGCGTAAAAAAATAAATGTATTTGAAGCTTTTATTGAGGGTGCAAAAGAGGGTTTTGAGGTATCTGTAAAGATCATTCCCTACCTGGTGGGGTTGCTGGTTGCAGTAAGTTTGTTCAGAACATGCGGCGCGTTAACTTATATGGGCGAGGCATTTAAATGGGTGTTTAGTTATTTTCATAATATAGACACCCGCTTCACCGATGTTTTACCCATCGCTTTTTTACGGCCCTTAAGCGCTTCGGGCGCACGGGCTATGATGCTTGATAATTTAAGAACCTTTGGCCCCGATAGTTTTATCGGGCACTTGTCAAGCGTATTATATGGTAGCGCCGATACAACGTTTTATATTTTAGCGCTTTACTTTGGCGCGGTGAACATTAAAAAAACACGTTATGCTTTACCGGCTATGCTAATAGCCGATTTTTTTGGAATTGTTACAGCTATTTTAATTTCGTACCTGTTTTTTGGATGATGCACAAATAAAAAGCAGGCCGAAAATGCTCCCGGCCTGCTTAATCACTCTAAAACAATCACCTCTTAACTTCAGAAGTATCTTTAATAAATAGTATAACTAAATATTTTAGTCAAAAGTATTAATAAGTTAGTTGATAGGGTTATAAACAGTTGTTTTTTACGGCAGGGTGACAGTAATTAACCGAGCGTTAATACATTAAACCTTTTACAAAAATATCAACCAGCAGCAGGCGCTTGGCATGTATTTCATCAAGGTGTTCTTTTTGGGGGAACATTACTTTTTTATGCGATACCGCGCTTACCCTTACGCCGTGTAACGCATAAAGCAGCAGGTCGACAATTTCACCAGGGTTGTTAACGGGTTTTATCCGGCCCTTTTCCGCTTCCAATTGAATAGCGGCGCTTAACAATACCATTTCTGCCTGGTGTATCTCTGTTATTATTTCCCAGATGGTATCGGGAAGGTTTTGCTCGTTCAGCCTGAAAAAATCAAAAAAATTATAATTTTTAACAATAAAATCATGCTGTGTGTTTATCTGCGATACAAAGGCCTCTTTAAGATCAGTAAATTTATTGAGTTTATTCTGTAGTTTGTCCAGGTATTCGCCGGCCAGTTTACGCATTACGGCGGTATATAGCTGGCTTTTATCAGGGAAATAATAGTATAGCAAGGCTTTGGAGAGCGACAGGTCACCCGCTATTTCATTCATGGTTGTTTTGGAGTAACCATAATGTAAGAAACGCTGATAGGCTGCCTCTAATATCTTCTCCCTTTTTATATCCTGCTGATCGCTTCCCGAACTCATTGTAGATTGTTTACTGCAAAACTGACTATTTTAACAAAATTATCAAAAATTCTACAATATCAGCTTTATAACTGGCCTGCAAGTGCTTAACCTATCAAAATTGATACATAAATTACATTTAGATTAGGTTTGGATTAAGATGCAGGTAATAAAATAGAAAAATCGAATGATGGAAGCGTATATACTTTCTTCATTCGATTTTTGGGGTTCGGTATCCGATATTTAATTATACAACAACCATTTCGGGCGCTGCATGTATTTCTTTCTTGTTTTTCCTGAACCTTGATTTTATTCGGTAACGGATCAGGTACATACACGGTACCAGTATGAGGGTAATTATGGTTGCAAAACCCAAACCAAATATCATTGTCCATGATAATGGCCCCCAGAAAGCAACATTATCGCCGCCAAAGTAAATATGTGGTTTAAACGAAGTGAACAGGCCCACAAAATCAATATTAAAGCCTACCGCTAATGGCACCAAGCCTAATATAGCCGCTGTAGCTGTTAACAATACCGGTGTCATACGGGTACGGGCTGCTTCAACAACCGCGTCATGTATGGTTGCGCCCTGCTCCATTAACAGGTCGGTAAACTCTACCAGCAATATACCGTTACGTACTACTACCCCCGCTAACGCTATGATACCGATCCCCGTCATTACGATGGATATGGTCATACCGCAAAGCGTTACGCCTAATAATACCCCTATAATACTGAAGAATATTTCACTTAAAATGATCAGTGTTTTACCAATTGAGTTAAACTGCATCATTAATATAACCAGTATCATTATAAACGCGGTCAACAATGCCGATCCCAGGAAACTGGCCGCTTCCTGCTGGTCTTCCTGTTCGCCGCCAAACCTTACCGAAGTACCTAAAGGCAATTTAAAGTTTTTAGTGGCCTGTGCTATATTGGCGTTCACTTCGTTGGTATTATAACCACCCAGCACGTTTGACGTCAAGGTAAGTACCCGCTTTTGCTGTTTATGTTTAATATTGGCATAGGTATTGGTGAACCGCACATCGGAAAACGCGGAAATTGGTACCTGCCTTATTGCACCGCCGCTTGCCATATCCCGGTAAGTTAGCTTCATATTGCGTATGGCATCAATATCATTACGCTGGTCAGCTTCGGCACGTACAGTTATAGGGTAATCATCTTCTTTGGTATTCCTGAAATCGGCAGATTTGGCCCCATAGATAGCGGCACCTAAAGATTGTGTGATCTGGTTACTACTTATACCTTCACGGTTGGCGCGTTCCCGGTCAATATCGAATACTATTTCTGGTTTGTCGCTCTCTACGTCGGCTCGAAGATCTTCAATACCTTGTACCTGTTGGGCTAGATAATTCTTTAGTCGGCTCGCTGTATGAACAAGCGAGTCCAGGTTATCGCCGGCTAATTCAATGCTTATAGGTTTCTGGGTTGGCGGCCCGCTTGCTTCCTGGTTCACGGCTACCTGTGCTCCCGGAATACCCCTAACCACCCTCCGTATGTTTTCCATAACAACTTTGGTGCTTTTGCCATTCCTTTTTCCAAATTCAACAAAAGCAACCGTAACCTTACCCCGGTTAAAATAGGTTCCCTGGTCCTCGTCCTGCGGATCAGTCACCCCCACCGATACGTTAGAAATAATAGATGAAATAATACCTGTATCGGGTTGAACTACTTTAGTAACACGGTCTTCCAGTTCTTTGGTTATCTTGTTGGTATACACCTGGTCGGTACCTATCGGCAACGTCAGGTAAACATATACAAAGTTTGGATCGCTTGACGGGAAAAACTCTACTTTTGGCGACCGCGCTATCATAAAACCTATGGTAAAAAAAAACAACACCATCAGGCCCATCAAAACCTGCCAAGGGCGCTTAACTGCGCGTTCGAGCCATTTGGCATACCAATTCTGGAACCTGGGCCATAATTTTTTCTGAAACGCATCAATAACTCTTAGCAAAACAAAATGGTTTAGCAGGTATAAAAAGGTTACAAACACTACAAGGTTACCGATACCAACATTGATGAGGTAACTGAGCGCAGCCAATACAGCAAATACAATTACAGTTATGATAACCGGGCGCGTAAATTTAGGGTTGTCGTGCTCGCCTTCATGATGGGGTTTCATAAAATCAACCGCGAATACCGGGTTAATAATATAAGCTACCAACAATGAAGCTAATAAAGTAATGATGAGTGTAATAGGTAAAAAGAACATGAAGTGACCTATCAAACTATTCCAGAATGCCAGCGGAATAAATGGTGCAAGGGTAGTCATTGTGCCCGAAAATACCGGCAGGAAAACCTCGCCGGTAGCAATTTTGGCTGCCTGTTTAATAGGTACAGCACCATTATTAAAAATACGGTGCGTATTCTCTATAACCACAATAGCATCATCAACCACTATACCCAATGCTAACAGGAAGGAGAATAATACGATCATATTCAACGTAAACCCAATCCACGGCATCACTAAAAACGCAATAAAACAAGACAATGGCACTGAAAGTGCCACAAACACTGCGTTACTTACCCCCATAAAAAACATCAGGATAACAGTAACCAATATAAAACCTATAATAATAGTGTTGATAAGGTCATGCAGTGTGGTACGCGTTTTATCAGACTGATCGCCGGTAATGGTAATATTTAAACCTTTCGGGAAAACGGTTTTTTGTTTTTGCGCCACCAGCGCCTTTATCTTGTCTGACGCCTGTATCAGGTTTTCACCCGTTCTTTTTGATATGTTTAAAGTAATTACATTTTTACCATATAAGCGGGCATAGCTTTCCTGATCCTGGAAGGCATCCTTTACTTCGGCAATATCATGCAGATATATGGATTGCCCTTTAGGGTTGCGGATAACCATCGCGGCTACCTGATCGGCATTTTTAAAATCCTGTTTAATATCAATGGTGCGCTGTACACCATCAATTTTAACTGTACCTGCCGAAGCGATAACGTTTTCGGTGCCTACGGCCTGTATAATATCGCCAAAGCTAACCTCGGCAGCGGCCATTTTATTCATATCCACGTTGATCTGTATCTCTGGCTTTAACGCCCCAACCTCGTCAACTTTTGATATTTCCCGTAAACTTTCGATATCATCCTTCAAATTATCGGCATATTCCTTTAATTTTTTTAGATCATAATCGCCCGAAATATTAACATACAGAATAGGAAGGTCGGATACATTTATATCTGATACCGCCGTTTCTTTCAGGTTGTCGTCGCCCTGCGGAAGGTCGGGCTTTGCTTTATCAACAGCATCCTTTACTTCCTGTTTGGCCTCCCTAATATCAACGTTGGCGTTAAATTCAGCAACTATCAATGAAACGCTTTGATAAGAATTTGACGTTACCTTTTTTAAACCTTTAAGCGACTTTAGTTGTTTTTCTAACTGCTTGGTTACCAATATTTCCACATTCTGCGGCGAGGCCCCTTTAAATAAGGTGGATACATATATTTTAGGAATAGTAATATCGGGGAAATTCTCCTTCGGCAAATTATTATAGCTGATAAGGCCCAATACGGTTATAAAAAACACCAGTGCGTATACTGCCGTTTTATTCTCAATTGCCCAGCTTGCCGGTTTAAATTCTTTATTCAGATCTTTCATTGTAGATCAAATTTTTTAGTGTGATTAATTAGCAGACTGTATAATTTTTACTTTGTCGCCATCTTCAAGGTCGCTGGCGCCGGCAGTTATTACCTGGTCGCCTTGTGCCAGGCCCGATACTATTTCAGACAAACCCCCATAGCTTGAGCCAACTTTAATGTTTTTACGTTTGGCTATACCGTTTTCGTTAACAAATACATAATCGCCCTGTTCTGATTTTTGAACCGTGTTTAGCGGGATAACGATGGCGTTGCTGCTGCTGTAGTCGGCTATTTTTATCGTCGCGGTCATATTAGGGCGCAGTGTTTTTCTCGACGGTAAAGCGATCTCGATAGCAAAGCTGCGTGATGTAGGATCGATTACCTTGGCCACAAAGGTCAGTTTTGTGGTTAATGAGTCATTAGCATCAGGTACCACCACCTTTACATTATCACCCTGGTTTATGCGGCTCGCGTATGATTCAGGAACATCGGCCTTAACTTTCAGGTTATCGGCATTTACAATGCGTATCCCTGTAACGCCTGGCTGCGCTACCTGACCCATTTTTAGGTCCATCTGATCAATGCTGCCATCAATTGGCGAAGTAATACGGTAAAGGTCGGCTTGTTGGCGCAGCATGGATATTTGCTTATCAGCACTTTGCATTTGCGTTTGAGCCTGTAAATACTGCACTTCGGTTCCTATTTTTTGGTCCCACAGATTTTTTTGGCGCTGAAATAAAGTATGCGCCAGAGCTGCCTGGGTTTCGGCTTGCGATATGTTTTCTTTTAAAACGCTATTATCCAACTGCACCAAAACCTGCCCGCGATGTACATGATCACCGGGTTTTATATAAATACTGGTAATTACACCCGGCGACTGCGGATAGGCCATTACGTTATCTTTCGCGTCAATTTTACCCTGTATATCAACGTAATGGGTAAACTTGCCTGCTTTTACCGGCAAGGCGCTTACATCAATGCTTTTGGTTGAGTCCTGGGTACCTGCTGAGCCTTGCAGCGCAGCAATTTTTGAGTTTATTTCGGCAGCCTGCTTTTTAAGGTCGGCCAATTCTGTTGCTTTATCTTTTGGTTTTGGCGAACATGCGGCCAAAAACACCAGGGCTGGTATGTATACTAGTTTTTTCATTTTTGTGGTATAAGTTGTTAAGTTGAGTTTAGTTAATGTGTGCGTATGCCTTTTCCAGGTCTACTTTGCTTATTAAAGCATTGTATAGCGCCTGTATATATTGATTATCTGCGTTTTCCAATTCGGTTTGCGCCTGCGTAACTTCAATGCTTGAGCCAACCCCCTGGGCGTATTTAATTTTTGACACCCTTAAAACATCCTGGGCCAGTTCGCGACTGCGTTTTTGGTTATTAAGCGATTGTATGCTGTTATAAAACATGATCTGCGCGGCGCTTGCCTGTAAACTAAGCGCGTTTTTTACGTTGTAAAGATCGTTCTGTGCTTTTATCACATTAATCTCTGACTGTCTTAACTGATTGGTTCGCTGCCCGCCATTAAAAATCGGAACATTCAAGCTCACACCAATGTAACTGTCGGGGTAATTATGGTTATATAAATATTTCATTTGGTTTTCCTGGAATACCTCACCAAAACCAGCGTTTAAAACGAATGTAGGCAGATAAGCCGCTTTTTTGCTTTTTACATCCAGCCGGTTAAGCTGTACGTTGGTTTCTAATAATTTATATTCTATCCGGTTATGATAAAATGCGGTATCGATAGTATTTTGTGCACCCTGCTGGTCTAAATTTATACTCTCCAGTTTGTCGGTTAAGGTTATCTCCTGTTGTATGGGCATTCCCATCTGGAACTTCAGCATTTCATAATTCAATACCAGGGCACGGACAACGTTATCCCTGTTGGTAACCAGGTTATTATATTGAACTGCCAGGCGGTCAACATCAATTTTTTCAACAAAACCTTGTTTGTTTTGCTGGGTAGTTTGGTCAAGCTGCTGTTTTAGCTGGGCAATATTGGCATCCAGCAGTTTGATCTGTTCATTGCTTACCAATACCTGGTAATATGCTTTGGTTACGTTAACATTGGTTTCAATTTTCGACCGCACCAGGCTGCGTTGCGAAAGTTCTTTAAAGGTTTTAACAGCTTCCAAACCCACCAGGAAGGTGCCGCTGAACAGCAACTGGCTTGCCTGTAAAGAATAAGTATTATTATACTTAACAGCCCCAAATGGAAATTGGATCAACGGGGCCTTCAGATCTATCGGGGTAACAAAAATGTTGGGGCCAACCGACGCTGGCGGCTTCAGAAAATCCTGGAACGATGCTGTACCGTTTACCTGGGGCAAACCGGTGCCGATAGTCTCTTTTATTTTATACTCGGCGCTTTTCACATCCAGACCAGCGTTTTTTACCGAATCCTGGTGTTCATAGGCATATTTTATACAATCGGCCAGGCTAAAGTTGGGCGCTTGTGCCTGCTGCGCATACCCCCCTAACGTTATGGCACCTATTAAGGTAGCTGTTAAAAAAATATATTTCATTTTTATCTTATTGTGGTTGGTTTGATGTTTCATTTTTATTTATTCAAATTAACCTGCCGGTTTTGACAACGCTATGTCAGCAGGAAATTATTCGTTCGGTATATTTTTAAATTGATTTAATAGTTTATAGCCCTTCAGCGTGCAAATACCATAATTAAAATGTTCTAAAAACTGGTACTGCACCTTCCATGCGCTAAAATCGGCTATGGGGAACAAAGCGGTGTTAAATCCCATTTCTACCTGTGTAACACGCATTCTCGCTATTATTTTTACATCAATTTCGGGCCTTATGTACCCCTGGTTAATGCCTTTTGTTAAAAGCTCTTCCAGGGTATGTATCAATACATGCGCCTTAAAATCCTGGAACTGCTTCCAGGCTTCGGGGTGATATTTTTGCAGGTCATGTATCACGATGGGATTGATCCTTGAAAATATTTCTTCCGAGCATTTCATCATATTGATCATCTCTTCGATCACATTTCCCGACTTACTGAGAATGGCACACATCTGATCTTCATCATCCTGCAGCTTTTTCTTTACCAGGGCCAGTACCAACTCGTTTTTATCCTTAAAGAACTGGTATATAGTTTTTTTCGACATGCCTAAATGTTTGGCAATATCATCCATTGTTACACTTTTTATCCCGGCCTGTAAAAACAGCTCCTCACCCCCTTGTATTATCCTGTCTGTCTGAACCATTGACTTCATTGGTCAAAACTATGGAAACATTTTTAGATTTCAAAGTTTCCATTTGAAAAAAGTTTTTAACATATGTTAAACGTCAGTTTGTGTTATACGTCAAAAAAAGTATTTATTCTGAAATTGTTACCTTTGCATAAATTGCCAACCATGACACTTACACCTCTTTCTGCAATATCCCCTATTGATGGCCGCTACCGGAACACTACAGCTAAACTTGCCGAATATTTTTCCGAATACGCACTCATCAAATACCGGGTGTTTGTTGAGGTAGAATATTTCATTGCCCTGCACAGTCACCCATTGCCGCAATTACAAGATTTAGATAAAATTGTGCCGGAAAAGTTACGTGATATTTATAGAAATTTTAACGAACCAGACGCGCAAAGCATAAAGGATATAGAGAAAATAACCAACCATGATGTTAAAGCGGTTGAGTATTTCCTTAAGCAAAAATTCGATACATTGAACCTGCAAGCCTATAAAGAGTTTATTCATTTCGGCTTGACCTCGCAGGATATTAATAATACCGCCATACCCTATACTTTTAAACTGGCATTGAACGAGGTTTATTACCCAGCTATTAACGAACTGGTTAACCTCCTTAAAAAATACGCTGCCGAATGGGACAAAGTACCCATGCTGGCGCATACCCACGGCCAGGCCGCATCGCCAACACGGTTGGGAAAAGAGATACAGGTATTTATTGAGCGGCTGGAAAATCAGTTACACCAGCTAAGGCAAATACCATCATCAGCCAAATTTGGCGGGGCCACGGGTAATTTTAACGCCCACCATATAGCCTACCCGCAAATTGACTGGAAAGCATTCAGCGATAGTTTTGTGAATGATACCCTGGGTTTGAACCGCTCGCAGTTCACTACCCAAATAGAGCACTACGATAATTTTGCCGCGCAATGCGACGCGTTAAAAAGGATAAATACCATCCTGATTGACCTTGACCGCGATATATGGGCCTATATTTCGCTAAACTATTTTAAGCAGGAAATAAAAGCCGGCGAGATTGGCTCATCAGCCATGCCGCATAAGGTTAACCCGATAGATTTTGAGAACTCAGAAGGCAACCTCGGGATAGCCAACGCGCTGTTCGAGCATTTGGCCGCAAAATTACCTGTTTCAAGGTTGCAACGCGACCTTACCGATTCAACCGTATTACGCAATATAGGCGTACCGGTGGCGCATACTTTAATAGCTATCAAATCAACCGTAAAAGGTTTGAATAAATTATTGCTGAATGAAGCGGTTATCAGTTCGCATTTGGATGCCAACTGGGCGGTTGTTGCCGAAGCCATACAAACCATTTTAAGGCGCGAAGGCTATCCTAACCCTTACGAGGCTTTGAAAGAGCTTACACGCACCAATACGCACGTTAACGCGCAAACCATTGCTGAGTTTGTGGATACTTTAGCGATAGGCGATGCAATTAAGGAAGAAATCAAAAGAATAACGCCGTTGAATTATACGGGAATATGATATGCAGATGCGTGGATGTGCAGATATTATATTATTTAAGTTTCATTTGCACATTTGCATATCCGCATCCCGATAGCTATCGGGACACATTAACAAAGTCATTCAGTCGTCATAACTAAATTACTGTAGTATTTTAATCAAAAACCTGCCTAACTTTGTTTATTCAATTAGAAAGATAAAATGAATATCAACGTATATACCGAATCGACTCCTAACCCTGCAACCATGAAGTTCATTGTGAACAAGTTGCTGATAAACGGCAGTGTTGATTACGCTACAAAGGAAAGCGCCGAAAAATCACCTTTCGCTAAGGAACTCTATAAATTTTCGTTTGTTAATGGTGTGTTCTTCGCCAGTAATTTTGTGACGGTTACCAAAACCGAAGGTACCGAATGGGACGATGTGGAACCGATACTGAAAGAGTTTGTAAAAGGAGCAGTAGAAGCCGAATTACAAGTTCAGTTGGAAGAACAGGAAGAAGTAAATTTTGAAGGAACCGATACAGAGATAAAAATTCAGCAAATATTAAATGATTATGTACGCCCGGCTGTTGAGCAGGATGGCGGCGCTATATCTTATAAATCATTTGAGGAAGGCGTAGTTACTGTTGAGCTGCGAGGCTCATGCAGCGGTTGCCCTTCATCAACCATTACCCTGAAAGCCGGTATTGAGAATTTGCTTAAACGCATGGTCCCTGAGGTTACCGAGGTGGTATCTGAGGCTCTGTAAGAGCACGAATTACACGAATTGGGTTCGCTGCACAGTTCGTGTAATTCGAATAAATTCGTGTAATTTGTGTTTATTTAAAATACTGTTGAATAGCAGCCAGCATCTCCCCCGTAAACTTACCATTAGTAGCCAGTAGCTCTCTCGTATCCAATACCTCATCGCCGCCTTTAAAATTCACAACATGGCCCCCGGCTTGTTTTACTATTACTATTCCAGCAGCGGCGTCCCAGGCGTTAAGGTTGTATTCGTAATAGGCATCAAACCGTCCGGCTGCGGTATAGGCCAGATCAACAGCGGCCGAACCTAAGCGGCGCAATCCGTGGCAGTTTTTCATCAGGTAGGTAAATAGTTCGATATATTGGGTCTGTTTTCCAAAATCGTAATATGGAAAGCCAGTAGCTATAAGGCTATCGCTTATTGCAGGCGCTTTACTCACTTTAATTTCTTTGCCATCCAGATATGCAGGCGCGCCTTTCCAGGCGTAAAAACATTCATCCTGGTTAATTTCGTATACCACGCCTAACACCAGCTCGTCATATTCTTTAAGGGCTATGCTTACCGAAAATACGGGCAGGCCATGTATAAAATTGGTGGTGCCGTCAAGCGGGTCAATTATCCAGTTATAACGTTCGGCTATTTTGTTGCTGGTTTGTTCTTCTGTTACAAATCCTGCTTCAGGGAGTATTTTTTCAAGGCCTGCTACAATTATTTCTTCGGCAGTTTTATCAACGTATGATACAAGGTCGTTTAACCCCTTATATTCTATCTGATCGGCGTTGAACGTTTTTCTTTCCTGCCGGATAAACTCACCGGCTTGTTTTGATATCTCAACTACTTTGGCTGTTATTTGCTCCAGGTGCATGATGGCGTAATGATAGGCTGAATGAAAAAAACTTGTGTATAAAAAAACTGGCAAAAAAAAGGCTCAGCATAGCTAAGGGCCTTGCCCGGGGTGGATACATATGAAAATAGTGGATGAGGATATCAATAATGCTCAAGTTGGCAAAAAAGCCAATAACAGCCACCGAAGCAAAGCGAACAAATTGCTGTACCGATGATGTTTTTGATTCGGCGAATACCAGGTATTTGGTTATTAAAAAATTAACCGCTACGCCCAAACCATAGGATATAACTAAAGAAACAGTTGAATTACGCAACTCTGAATTAAAAAAGTGGTATCTTTTTTGGTTGAGCAAATTATGATACAGCAAATAAAAAACAGATATATCTACCAAAAAACCCATCCCTGCCGAAAGCACGAACCTTGCTACCTGATTCTTTAATAATTTTTTTCTCCAGGTATTTTTATTGGCCATGCTTAACGGTCAACTTTTTTTTATTGTTAATGCCATTTATAATTAAAGCAACTCCGCCTAAGACCAGGAAAAGTGATATCATTTCGGCCTGGGTGAAGGAGATACCAAAAGCGTGATATTTGGTATTTACCCGTATCAATTCTATCAAAAAGCGTTCAACACCGGTGAAAATGAGGTAAATACCAAACATTATTCCCGGTATTTTAATACGGTCGCGGATGCTCCATAAAAAAAGGAATATAAGCAGGCATACAATAGTTTCATAAAATGAAGTAGGAAATACAGCCAACTTTAACTCGTTACAATATTTGCCTACGCAATCAGGTATTTTATTACCCGAATCGTCCATACTAACATTATGAGGGAATTTAAACGCCCACATCCAATCGGGCGCCCAGCTTAGCCAATGCGGTTTGGGGAAAGGGTTAGCAATACCCCAATCACCATCGCCCGACATTTGGCAGCCTATGCGCCCTATAGCGTAGGACAGCATCATGCCCGGGCCGCCAATATCAAGCATAGTTAAAGGCTTAATACCGTGTTTATGAGCGATATACAGAACGGCAATACCGCCGCATATTAAACCTCCAAAAAAAGTAAGACCGCTAAACCCTATCAGCATTCCTACAGGGTCACGCATAAACTCGCCCCAGTTTTCGAGTGCGTTAAATAGTTTGGCGCCTGCAAACCCCCAGAACGCGGCCCATATCAATATACTGCCCATCAGTTCATGCGGATGAACCTTTATTTTTTTGGTTACAGGTGCGGGTAAAAGCTGTTTTTTATTTTCGGCATACGCCCACCAGGCAAATACAGCCGCTAAAATTATACCGCCTACAAAATTACCGCGGGTTGATAGAATAAAATCCTGCGGATCATTTATGAGAGTTGAATAATTGAATACCATATCCAATACCTTATACCCTAATACAAACCCAAACACACCATTGCCAACCAGTTCAAGCATGGAAATAGGCTTACCTGTGGTTATTGTTTTTTCGAAAGGATGGATTATACCTAATTTTTCTTTGCGCTTAAATTCTTCTGTAAACGCCCAATAACCGCCCATAAAAGCGATAGCTACAAAAAAACCGAAAGTTTGTATGGGCAGCGGAATATCTAAACCGAAAAGATATTTAATAAGCGAACTAATGCTTGGGAACATAGTGATAAATTTGCTGCGAATATAGTGCTTAATGTACTAATATTTCTTCGCTTTCGGTTATTTCAACATCACCATCGGGTGAAATTTTTGTTAAACACACGGTTTTTACCTCATTTACCAATACAGGGTCGAATTTGGTTTTTACTTTTATATAATTGCGGGTAAAGCCGTGCATAAAGCCATCTTTAATATCCCCTTCAAATAAAACCTCTTCAGTTTTACCTAATTGGGAACTATAAAAAGCCCTGCGTTTTTTGTCGGATAAGATGTGCAGCATTTTGCTCCTGTCGGCGCGGGTTGAGCCTGGCACAACCCCGCTCATTTCGGCAGCCAATGTGTTTTCCCTTTCCGAATAGGTAAATACATGCAGGTAAGCTATATCCAACTCATTCAGGAAATTGTATGTATCAATAAAATCTTCCCTTGTTTCGCCGGGAAAGCCTACGATCACGTCGACGCCTATGCAGCAATGCGGCATTAGTTGTTTTATTTTAGCAACCCTGTCGGCATATAATTCGCGTTTATACCGGCGGCGCATCAGGCTTAAAATTTTAGGGGAGCCCGATTGCAGCGGGATATGAAAATGCGGCACAAATCGTTTAGATGCGGCTACAAATTCAATGATCTCATCAGTTAATAAATTGGGTTCGATAGATGATATGCGAATGCGGTCAATATCCTCCACCCTATCTAATGCTTTAACCAAATCAAAAAACCGGGTTTCGCGATTACCGTTAATAATGCCGAAATCGCCCAGGTTAACACCGGTCAGTACAATTTCTTTTATGCCGGAGGCGGCAATCTGTTTAGCCTGTTCAATTACGCTTTCAATAGTATCGCTACGGCTGCTGCCACGCGCCAGCGGGATGGTACAAAACGAACAGAAATAATCGCAGCCATCCTGCACCTTTAAAAAGGTACGGGTACGATCACCAATAGAATATGCAGGAACAAACCGGTTGGCTTCTGAAACAGGCTGGTTATAAACCAGCGCTTTTGGGTTTTTAGTGAGGTCTGTAATATGATCAATTATTTGAAATTTTTCGGTCGCGCCTAAAACCATATCCACGCCGGGGATATTGGCTATCTCTGCCGGTTTTAATTGCGCGTAACAACCCACAATAGTTACATAAGCATGGGGAGATACTTTTAACGCTTCCCTAACCACCTTTTTGCACTTTTTATCGGCGTTATCTGTTAC
>CAISKH010000679.1 GCA_903885865.1 uncultured Mucilaginibacter sp. | reverse complement strand
TTTAAACGGTTGCTGCCCAACCGCTGCCCCGCCCAATACATATCAGAAGTAGCATGCGTGGGCTGTACCGACGGAATGATGCTATAGTTGCCAAAATAACTAATATCATCGGGTGATAATACCTGTGCGTGTTCAATTCGCCAGCGGCGATCATTCTTTCCTTTTAACACGCCCGCGTATATTTTAAGCATTACCCGGTTAGCCGAATCGCCAATAGCATGGGTTGATAGCTGGAAACCTTTAGCGGCTAAAAGCTTTGCCACATCCTGCAGGTGTTTCTGGTTGCTCAGTAAAAAGCCGTTCCAGCTTTTTTGATCAGCATAGGGCTGCAGCATGCACGCACCCCTTGAGCCCAGGGCGCCGTCAGCATAAACCTTAAACCCGCGTACATCTAACCGCGGAGTTTTGTATACGCCGCGCTTAAACAGGTAATCATAATTTTCCTGTTTGTCGGCCAGCATTACATATAGCCGCATTTTTAAGTCGCCTTTATGCTGTAGCTCAGCAATAGTGCTTACCATGGTATAAGGGAGACCACAATCATCAACCGTTGTTAGGCCTACGGCAAAACAGTTGTTTTGTGCGCTTAAAAACGCATTCTGTATGGTTTGCTCGGTTGGGTCGGGTATCTTTCTTAAAACAAAGCCTTTGGCGTTATCAACCAGCATACCGGTTAGTTTCCCGTTTATGGTTTCAACTTCACCGCCGGAAACGGTTTGGCCGGGTTTAATACCTGCTATATTTAAAGCTGCCTGGTTGGCTATAATGGCATGGCCGTCAACCCTGGTCAAAACAACCGGCCTTACCGGGAACAATGAATCCAGTTTGGCCTTATCCGGAAATTTCTTTCCTTTCCATAAATTCTGGTCCCAGCCGTTGCCTATTATCCATCCATCAGGGTTCTTTTCCGCGTAACCTTTTACGGTATCAACAACTGCTGCCCAGCTTTTAATACCTTTTAAATTCACCTCCTGCAGGCCCATCCCGTATTCATAAAAATGGGCATGGGCGTCAATAAAACCGGGGTACACCGCCATGCCTTCGGCGTCAATAACTTCGCGGGCCTGGTATTTTTCTTCCAGGCTGTCGGTCTTCCCTACGGCTATAATTTTTCCCCTATTTACAACAAATGCTTCCGCTGTGGTAAAAGCGCTGTCAACGGTATATACTACCGCGTTCTTAACCAAAAGGTCGGCATTGTACTCTTTTTGTTTGCAGGCTGCCAGTAAAAGCAGCAGGATGGGCCATAATTTTCTCATACAGGTAAAGTAGAATTGTAAATATATTACACTTAAAAGTATATACAACTATGTAATCATAAAGTTATGGTATCAAATAATTAATTTAGCGCAGAATATGATCCGCCGTGTAGCGGCAGAGGGGAAAATTTAAATGTCAGATATTATTCAGCTTTTACCGGACTCCGTTGCAAACCAGATCGCCGCGGGCGAGGTGGTGCAGCGCCCTGCATCAGCGGTAAAAGAACTGGTAGAGAATGCTATTGACGCCGGGGCCGATAAAATTCAGTTGATTATAAAAGATGCCGGCAAATCATTGATACAGGTTATTGACAATGGCTGCGGCATGAGCCTTACCGACGCGCGCATGAGCTTTGAGCGCCATGCCACCTCGAAAATAAAACGCGCCGAGGACCTGTTTGCCATCCGCACTATGGGTTTCAGGGGCGAGGCAATGGCATCCATAGCCGCTATAGCGCAGGTGGAACTGAAAACACGTCGCCATGAGGATGAGTTGGGTACGCAAATATTTATTGAAGCATCGGATGTATTGAAGCAGGAAGCCTGCTCGGCCAATGCGGGTACTTCCATATCGGTTAAAAACCTGTTTTACAATATCCCGGCCCGCCGCAACTTTTTAAAAAGCAACCCGGTAGAGATGCGCCATATTATTGACGAGTTTCAGCGGGTGGCGCTGGCCCATCCCGAAGTGTTTTTTACATTGCATCACGACGGGCAGGAGGTTTATCATTTACCGGCTACCACGTTAAAGCAACGGGTTATACACCTGTTTGGTAATAATTATAACCAGCGTTTGGTACCTGTTGAGGAGGATACCACCATTATTAACCTGCGCGGTTTTGTTGGCAAGCCCGAGTTTGCCCGCAAAACCCGTGGCGAGCAATTCTTTTTTGTAAACAACCGCTTTATACGCGATGCCTATTTAAACCATGCCGTATTAACTGCTTTCGAGGAGTTGCTGCCTGATGATACCTATCCGTTGTATGTGTTGTTTATAGATATTGATCCCTCAAAAATTGATATAAACGTTCATCCAACCAAAACCGAAATTAAGTACCAGGATGAAAAAGCTATTTATGCCATTGTGCGCTCGGCGGTAAAACGGTCGCTGGGGCGGTATAATATTACGCCCAGCCTCGACTTTGACCAGGAGAACAGCATTGAACATTTAATAACCCCGAAGCCTTTTGAACAAATTGTGGCGCCGGTTATTGCTTTTAATGCCGATTTTAACCCGTTTACAGATAAAAAAACAGAACGTGAACTGCCTTTTTTGCGCGATACCGGCGAGCGCCACAACAAAGCTATCCCTCAAAATTGGGATACTTTGTACGAGATCAGCAAAAGAGAGGCTACGCATCAGCAGGAGATGCCTGGCGGAAAAACCATTGCTGTTGATGACCAGGAAATAGCAAAATCGAGCGACAGGCAGTTTTTCCAGGTGCATAACCGGTTTATACTATCTCAAATTAAATCGGGGTTTATGCTCATCAGCCAGCAGGCCGCACACGAGCGTATTTTGTATGAACGTTTTTTGCAGCAGTTGCAAAACCATTCGGGCGTAAGCCAGCAAAGTTTGTTCCCGCAATCGCTCACCCTAAACGGCAGCGATTTTGAATTGTTAAAAGAATTATTGCCCGATATACGCGCCCTCGGCTTTGACATACGCGAATTTGGCAAGAATACCGTTGTAGTTGAAGGCATACCCGCCGACCTGAACAATGTAGGCGAACATGAGTTATTAGAGCATCTGCTCGAAGGGTTTAAAAATAACCTCGCCATACTAAAACTGGATAAGCGCGATAACCTGGCGCGGTCGTTAGCCCGGAACGCGGCCATTAAAGCCGGCACCAAACTATCGGCCGAAGAAATGAACCTGTTAACCGACCAGCTTTTTGCATGCCAGATGCCAAATTTGGGCCTGAATGGAAAGCCTGTAATTACTACCTTTACATTAAATGAATTATTAGAACGGTTTGAAAAATAATCGTAGAACTTGAACAATACTAAGCAACTATGCAATCTCCTTTCGCTAATCTATCACCGGTTGTAAAAAACCTTGTTATTATAAATATTATATGCTTCCTGCCCTCCCTGTTTTACAGCCATGGTTTTGCCGGTAACAGCGACCCTGTGGCCGAGTATTTTGGCGTGTATTACTTTGATTCGCCATTATTCAGGCCCTGGCAAGTAATTACGCATATGTTTATACATGGGGGCTGGTTTCACATTTTTATGAACATGTTTGTTTTGTTCATGTTTGGCCCCGCTGTCGAATATATAATGGATTCGAGGCGTTTCCTGGCCTTTTATTTTATTTGTGGGCTGGGGGCCATCGGCTTACAAATGTTGGTGCAGGCCATAGAGGTTCATGCCGTAACAGGGGGTGTTACCATACCTTTAAATTATGCCAGTAACGACCCGGCTGTTATAGCAAAACTGCAAGCCATATATACCGCACCTATGGTGGGCGCTTCGGGCGCCATATTTGGGGTACTGATAGCTTTTGGTATGCTTTATCCCAATGTCGAATTAATGATAATGTTTATCCCGGTGCCCGTCAAGGCCAAATATATTATCCCGGTTTACATATTGATCGAGTTATCTTTAGGCATCGGGCAGTTCGGCGGCGATAATGTGGCGCATTTTGCGCACCTCGGCGGCGCCTTATTAGGTTTTATATTTGTAAAAGCATGGCACTTACAGGGGCCCAGAGATTTTCGAAGTTAAACGCATACAAAAAGGCAACATGACGTTTTTAGAAAACATATATTATAAAATGTTCCGGTCAGGCAGTAAGTTATACCTGCTTATCGGCATCAATGTTATTGTTTTTTTAGCTATAAATATTCCCGGTGAGCTTGAAAAGTTGATGTTCCGGAGCGATCTGATAGACACTCTTAGTTATGATTATCTTTCGCTGCCCTCGTACCTGCCTAAGCTGCTAACCCGTTTCTGGACGCCCATCACCTATATGTTTATGCATAGCGGTTTTTTTCATATCCTGTTCAATATGCTGTGGCTATACTGGATGGGGCAAATATTTGAAGAATTTTTAGGCGAAAAACGTACCGTAGGCTTGTATTTATTGGGCGGGTTAGCCGGCGCGTTTTTATATGTTGCCAGCTACAATATATTCCCGGCGTTTACTCAAAGTGGCGCGGTGCTGGTAAGTTCGGCGGTAGGGGCATCGGCGGCGGTAATGGCCATAATCGTAGCGGCCGCGACCATAGCGCCCGATTATACCATCGTTTTTATGTTTATAGGCCCTGTAAAGTTAAAATGGCTGGTACTGGTGTTCCTGGTAATAGATTTTTTAGGAGTAACCGGCCCTAACGCGGGCGGCGAAATATCCCATATCGGCGGGGCCCTGTTCGGCTTTATTTATGTAAAGCAATTGCAACGCGGGCGCGACATGGTAGGCGCCATGAGCGGCCTGTTTAAATCGAGGCGCAAACTTAAAGTAGTAGCAAACAATCAAGGCAAAAGTTCGGCAGAAACCCCCCGGCAGGACGAAATTGACCGTATATTAGATAAAATTTCAAAAAACGGCTATGAGAGCCTGAGCAAGCAGGAAAAAGAAATATTATTTCGCGCCAGCAACAAATGAAGGCTAAAAAATTACCTTTTATTGATAGGTTGTTTTTGTGGATAAACTATGGTTTATGCGCGGCCCTGCTTATCAGCTATCTTGCCCCCATTACCGATCCGCAAAAATTCTGGCTTGTGGCTTTTTTCGGATTGGCATACCCCGTGTTATTATTATCCAACGTGCTGATGATCGTGTATTGGTTGATGCGTAAAAGCGCCTGGGTATTGCTACCCGTAATTGGTATTGGTATAGGGTGGAATATATTGCTTAATAATATCGGGTTTGCTTTACCCGCCCATGCAGGCATTGCCCCCGATTCAAATAAGGTGCGTCTAATGACCTATAACGTGCATAGTTTTAAAAAATATGGCGCCAATAAGGACATATCTACCAAACATGAAATATTGGCGATTATAGGAGACGCGCATCCGGATATTATCGGGTTCCAGGAATATTATACACGCAATAGGGGGCAATATGATATGACCGATTCGATAAAAAGTATCACCGGGGCCTCCAATTGCTATTTTGAACAATTGGAGACCAACAAGGGTGAAGCCCTTGGGATGGCTATTTTTTCTAAATTCCCTATTTTGTCAAAAGGGTTTATACGCTTATCCACCATCCGTCAAAGCGGTAATCAGTGTTTATATATTGATGTGCAAAAAAACGGCCACCCTTTCAGGTTCTATAGCGTGCATTTACAATCCATAAAATTTGATCCGGAAGATTACAGATATGTTGATACGGTATCAAAAAGCGGCAAGGCCGACCTGGCTTCCAGCATGCGTTTAGGCAGCAAGTTAAAACGGGCCTTTTTAAAACGTAGCGAACAGGTAGCTAAGGTAAAAGAACACGCCCGGCAATGCCCTTACCCTTATATTATATCGGGCGATTTTAATGATACTCCCACGTCATACGCGGTTAACCAAATGGCAAAAGGGCTTAAAAATGCTTTTCGTGAAAAAGGCTTCGGTTTGGGGCGCACCTATAATGGCAACTTCCCTAATTACCAAATAGATTATGTGATGACAGATAAAAAATTCGATGTAGAAAATTATCATATCATAGAAAAAAAACTATCAGACCATTACCCGGTGTATGTGGATGTGGTGTTGAGATGAAGGGGGTGGTTATTGGTCATTGAGTTAATGGTTATGATAAATTTCTATCCTGTTAAAAAAATAACTCAATACACCCAATAACTTAATACACACCAAAATCGTAAGTTTGCGCCCATGAAACAAAATTTATTTGTTTACAATACTTTAGTACGCAAAAAAGAAGAATTTAAACCCCTTAACGCGCCCCATGTGGGCATGTATGTATGCGGCCCCACGGTTTACAGCGATGTGCACCTGGGCAATTGCCGCACTTATATTTCATTCGATTTAATTTTCAGGTATCTTACCCATATCGGGTATAAAGTGCGTTACGTGCGCAATATTACCGATGCGGGGCATTTGGAAGGCGAGGGCGGCGACGAGGGGGAAGACAAGATATCAAAAAAAGCAAAAATAACCCAGTTGGAACCTATGGAAATTGTACAAAAGTACACCGTTGGCTTTCATGAGGTATTGCAACTGTTGAATACGCGGCCGCCAAGTATTGAACCTGCCGCCACCGGGCATATTATTGAGCAGATAGAATTAGTACAAGCCATATTGGAAAAAGGATATGCCTACGAAGTAAACGGCACCGTATATTTTGATGTTGAAAAATATAACAAAACACAGGATTACGGCATACTTAACGGGCGCAATTTGGCCGATATGCTAAACAATACCCGCAACCTGGGCGGGCAGGATGAAAAGCGCGGCAAACTGGATTTTGCCTTATGGATAAAAGCCAAACCCGAACATTTAATGAAATGGCCATCACCCTGGAGCATTGGCTTCCCGGGCTGGCACCTGGAATGTTCGGCTATGAGCCATAAGTACCTGGGCGCTCAATTTGATATTCATGGCGGCGGTATTGACCTCATGCCTACCCACCATACCAACGAGATAGCCCAAAATGTTGCCTGCTGCGGTAAAAACCCGGCCACCTACTGGATACATACCAATATGCTTACAGTTAACGGCCAAAAAATGTCGAAATCATTAGGTAACAGCTTTTTGCCCCATGAACTTTTTACCGGCGAACATTCGCTGTTAGATAAGGCCTACAGCCCCATGACCGTGAAATTTTTTATGCTACAGGCACATTACCGCAGTACACTTGATTTTGGCAATGAAGCTATGGAGGCTTCCGAAAAAGGGTTCAAGCGTTTGATGAATGCGGTTAATTTGTTAGATACGTTAAAAACAGCCGATAGCACCGAAGTTGATATAGCGCCCCTAATGCAACGCTGCTATGATGCCATGAATGATGATTTTAACAGCCCGGTACTAATTGCCGAACTATTTGAAGCGGCACGCATTATAAATTCTGTACACGACGGGAAATTAAAAATAAACGCGGCCAATTTGCAGCTTTTAAAAACCACGATAGATACATTTGTGTTTGCTATTTTGGGATTGAAAAATGAGCAGGCCGCCAATGATGACCTGCCGAAAATACTTGACCTTATAGTCAAACTACGCAACGAAGCGAAAAGCAACCAGGATTATGCAACATCAGATAAAATAAGGGACGGGTTGCAAAAAATAGGCTTCCAGTTAAAGGATAGTAAAGAAGGTACTAACTGGAGTAAAATTTAATGGTATAATTAACGTTAAATCAAAAAAAATAAAAGCAGATACCTGATCCGGACCGGGTTTGCTGAGTGGAATTAATTATTAAATTGCCCTAAATATATCAAAATGAAAAAAATCGCACTAACTGTTATTACGCTTATAAGTTGTGCCGCGTTGGCTGCAGCCCAGGTGCCTGCCACCGTCAGTAAAGTAATTAGCGCCGAGGATAACTTTAACAAATTAGTTGCACGTAAAGGCATAAAAGACGCATTTTTAAATGTTGCCGATCCGGAAGGTATAGTGTTTAAACCGAAAGCTGTAAAGATCACCGATTTTTACAGCAGCATTGAAAAGCAGCCGGGTATGTTACAATGGCAGCCAAAATTTGCCCGTATATCTTATAACGGCGACCTGGCTTTTACCGCTGGCCCCTATACTTATCAAAATGGTGTAAACGATGATGATAAAGTTTACGGCGATTATGTTTCTATATGGCGCGCTGACGCCGATAATAAATTAAAATTATTAATTGACCTGGGCATACAACACCCCGAAGCCGAACAGCAGGCCACGATAGATTTTAAAGAGCCCGACGCCTCAAAAAAACCCGAAGTAAATAAAGACCCCTTTGGCGGCAAAAACATTATACTGGCCACCGATAAGATTTTAAACCAGGCTTTACCCATGTCGTCATTAGCGGCTTATAAAGAATTTTTAAGCCCCGAAGGGCGTTATTAT
>CAISKH010000678.1 GCA_903885865.1 uncultured Mucilaginibacter sp. | reverse complement strand
GATGTTGGCCACATGCACCAGCGCGGCAACATGGTCGTTTGCTGAGCGTAACGGGTATTGTGCCGCTATTTCATAGTGCTTTCCGGCTTCATCAAAATCCTGCTTTTGCAGGCATATGCCGCCAAATATAAACTCGTAAAACCCACGCCGCTTTTTGCTTAACCAATTTGGGTTACTTACGTCGCGTAACAACCTTTCGGCTTTATGATAATCTTTATGATGAAAAGCTTTCGCGGCCAATATTATTGTGCCTTCTTTAAAATAGCCCCATATCAGCAAGCCGATAAACATTACAATTACGCCCGCTACCTCGTAAACACGCAGATGAACAGCCACTGCCAGCATAATAACAAAAGCGCCTGTAACTAATATGCGTGCCCTGTTAGTAAACATTAATTAATGCTGATCGGTAAATTTATAACCAACACCACGTATAGAATGAAAATAAACCGGGTTTTTAGGGTCGGGTTCAAAATACTTACGGAAAGTGAGGATAAAATTATCAATGGTACGGGTTGAAGGATACACATCATAGTTCCATACGGTTTCCAGTATTTGCTCACGCGATACCGCATCATTCCGGCGCTCGATCAGCAGCTTCAACAGCATCGTTTCTTTTTTTGTAAGCGGGGTTACAGAGCCATCGCCATTAACCAGTTCGAACGAGTTGAAGTGGATGGTTTTATCACCAATTTTATAGCTGTTAAATTCTTTCAGTTCATCGCCTTTAAGGCTGCGTTTTACCAAATTGTTAACCCGTAATATTAACTCTTCCAGGTTAAAAGGTTTGGTCAGGTAATCATCGGCGCCTTTTTTCAGTCCCGCTATTTTATCTTCATTGGTGTTTTTAGCGGTAAGAAACATGATGGGCACTTCCGAGTTCTCTAACCGGATGGTTTCAGCCACCACAAAACCGTCAATTTCGGGCATCATCACATCCAGTATAACCAGGTTAAAGCGTTCCTCCTTAAATATTTGCAGGGCCTTTTTACCGTTATTGGCAGTTGATACCTTGTAACCTTCCATCTCAAGGTTAAGCTTGATCGCTTCTAAAAGATGTTCTTCATCTTCAGCTAATAAAATTCTTTTTCTACTTGGCATAATAAACACTAATTTTTACGAATTATACCGAATTACACGAATTGAGATTCGCTATAATTCGTGCTATTCGTGTTTCTAAAATACAACCTCAAATATACTTCCTGCAGGGCGGTTGTCTTTAACCCTGATGCTTGCCTCATGCTTATCCAATACTTGCTTTACAATGTATAAGCCCAGACCGGTACCTTTTGTATTACGCGTATCCTCATTGCCAACCCGGTAAAACTTGTCGAAAATACGGCTTTTTTCTTCATCGGCTATGCCGATACCATGATCGGCAACCTGTAAATGCACTCTCCCTGTTTTTGAGAATAGTTTAACATTAACTGCCTCGCAAGGCTTAGAATATTTTACTGCGTTCTCTATGAGGTTGGTAACCACTGATGTTAAGGCAAATTTATCGCCGGTAATTTCAATTTTCGGTTCAATTTCGGCATTGATGATCTGCTGGTTACCATCGCATTTGGTTAGCTGCAGGCGGTTTACAATGCTATCAACCAATACCGATAAATTAAAATTAGCCTTGGGGAAAGTGTACGAACTGTTATCAATTTTTGATGCAAGCAGCATATTCTCCACCATATCGTCCAGGCGTTCAATATCCAGTAATGATTTATCAATAAAATCAAGTATCTGCGCTTTGGTAAGATCGCGCTTTTGGATAGTTTGCAGCAATAATTTGATGGATGCCAGGGGCGATTTCAGCTCGTGTGTTACCGATAGTAAAAAGTTCTTTTTCTGCTCCTGTAATTTCCGTTCTCTGTTAACCGATTTATGCAGGTTATACGCGCCAAATGACAGCACAACCACAAACACCAAACCCTCACCCATTATCATGCCTATACGGCCAGGCTGTAATTTAACGAGCATATACCCCCACCAAATTAATTCGGCAACGGCATAGGTAATTAGCGCATAGAATATGACGAATGATCGTTTCATAAGCCCCCTCTAAATCTCCCCCGGTAGGGGAGACTTTTTGATTTTTAGTTTTTAATTAATGCCCTTATTTAATCCCTACCTACCGGGGAGGGTTGGGTGGGGCTCTATTTAGTAAATACTATATCCAAACTATCAAATATAGCTCTTTTTGCTTTTTCCAGATCAACCTTGGTATGGGCCGATGAGATGAACCCAACCTCATAACCCGACGGGCCCAAATACACGCCGCGGTTTATCAGTTCGCGGTGCATTATTTTAAATTTCTCCATGCTCGCCGGGTCTATTTCTTCGGCTTTTGTAATGGCTTCCTGGTCGGTAAACGCGAACCAGAATATAGAGCCAATGCTAAATACTTTAAACTTATAGCTGCGTGCCGTGGCGAAACGTTGTATGGCCTCGGTAAATTCTTCTGTTTTTTTATGGAGGTCACGATAAAAACCCATGCGCAATAATTCGCTTAACTGCGCTATGCCCGCAGCCATAGCTACCGGGTTACCCGATAGGGTACCTGCCTGGTAAACCGGGCCATCAGGCGATATATGCCCCATAATTTCGGCAGAGGCGCCATACATGCCCACCGGCAAGCCGCCGCCAATTATTTTGCCATAAGTAATAATATCGGGCTTAATTTGGTAATGACCGGCAGCGCCCTCAAACCCTACCCGGAAACCGGATATTACTTCGTCAAATATTAGTAGTGTACCATTGCTTGTGCAAATGTCACGCAGAGCTTGTAAAAAGTCTTTGGTTTGCAGCAGCAAGCCATTATTTGCAGGTATGGGCTCAATAATTACAGCTGCTATTTGATCTTTAAATTCATTAAAAGCTTTTTGCAGCGCCTGGGTATCATTGAGCGAAATAACAATCGTTTCATCCGCGAATGCTTTGGGCACGCCTGCTGATGAGGTTTCGCCGAAAGTCACTAATCCTGAACCCGCCTTCACCAATAACGAATCGGAATGGCCATGATAGCAGCCTTCGAATTTTAATATTTTATCGCGTTTGGTATAGCCGCGCGCCAGCCTTATGGCCGACATAACCGCCTCGGTACCCGAACTTACAAAACGCAGTTTTTCAATAAGTTTATTGTTTTTAAGTATCAGTTCAGCCAGTTCATTTTCCAGCGCGGTTGGTGCGCCGAACGACATGCCGTTTTGCATCGCCTCCGTCACCTTTTCACGAACTTTCGGGTGGTTATGGCCCAGGATGAGCGGGCCCCATGAGCAACAAAAATCAATAAATTCGTTATCATCGGCATCCCATATACGGCAGCCATCACCTTTTTTGATAAACAGCGGCGTACCATGTACCGATTTAAACGCCCTTACCGGCGAATTTACCCCACCAGGAAAATAGGTTTTAGCCCTCTCATATAACGCAGCCGACCGCTCCCTGCTAATATCCGGCTTACCGGTAGTATTCAGCGGCAGGTCATCCTCGCCCGAAAACATTTTTTTAATAGAGTCTAACATTTGCCCCCCAACCCCCTAAAGGGGGAGTTTTTGTTTCTAATATTATTATTTATATCTACTAACCCACTATTGTTCCCCCTTCAGGGGGTTAGGGGGTTAACCATTTATTCTCCAGCACTTCCTTAGCATGATACGTTAATATCGCGCTGGCCCCTGCCCGCCTTATGCCGGTAAGCACTTCGGTAACCGAGCGTTGCTCGTTTAGCCAGCCTTTTTGTACGGCGGCTTTGAGCATGGCGTATTCGCCGCTTACATTATACGCTGCAACAGGTAATTCTGTATTATCTTTTATTAATTTAATTACATCCAGGTAAGCCAGGGCGGGTTTCACCATTAAAAAATCGGCGCCTTCGGCTTCATCAAGGCGGGCCTCAATTAATGCTTCGCGCTGGTTGGCGGGGTTCATCTGGTAAGTTTTTTTATCGCCAAACTTAGGTGCCGAATTCAACGCGTCCCTGAACGGGCCATAAAACGCGCTTGCATATTTAGCCGAGTACGACATGATAGAAACATTTATAAACCCGTTATCATCAAGCACCTGCCTGATATATCCTACGCGCCCGTCCATCATATCGCTCGGTGCAATAATATCTGCCCCGCATCGCGCGTGGGCCAACGCCATTTTACCCAGGATATCTAAAGTTTCGTCGTTTAAAATTTCGCCGTTCTTTACAATCCCATCGTGGCCGTCGCTGCTGTATGGGTCCATCGCTACATCGGTAACAACAATTGCTTCGGGGAAGTTGTTTTTTACCTCGCGTATGGCGCGAAGGTACAGACTTTCTTCCCGGTAGCTTTCAGTTGCATATTTATCTTTCAGTTCTTCGCTGATGTTAGGGAACAAGTCGAACGAGTTCAGCCCCAGCTTCAGGCAGCTTTCTATTTCGCGCAGCAAATTATCTATCGAATACCGGTAGATCCCCGGCATAGACATTACTTCCGTTTTTTGATTATTACCCTCCACTATAAACAGCGGAAAAATCAAATTAGCGGCGCTAACATGCGTTTCCTGCACCATTTGGCGGATAACTTCAGTTTTTCGGTTTCTTCTTGGTCGTTGTAGCATTAGTTCAAAGCCCCCTCTAAATCTCCCCCGGTAGGGGAGACTTTTTATTTTTAGTTTTATAATAGTTTAAGCTCCATTCCTTTAATTTCCTCTATTCCTCCCCCTTTAGGGGGACGGGGGGCTACCAAACACCGCCTCTGCCAGGCCCACTTCATCGGGCGAGAAAGGTAAGGTATAGTTTACCCCCATCTCTGCCAGTTTTTTCCCGGTTGATTTGCCTATGGCTATCACTTTTTGATCGGGGTCTAACAAATTACAGGCGAAATAAGCATCAACGTTTGAGGGGCTGGTAAACACCATTACTTCGGCGCTTGATTGTTCTACCTCTCCCTCCATCACGGTTTCATATACCGGCAGGTCAATAACTTTGGTATTGGCCGACAGGTGTTTTTGTATACTCTTCAGCGAATCTTCTGCGCCGGGGAATAATACCGTAGTACCATTGGCTATTTTGGCAAACTCTTCTGCTACCTGGGCCGAGTCGATACCAACGCCTGTATAATCAGAAAAATATCCTTTTTTGCGCAACATCTCTTCCGAGCCCGCTCCCATTACGCCAAACTTTACAGCTTCGGGTAATAAAGGCTCCAAAGCAAAGAAGTATTCCACTGCGTTTTTGCTGGAGAAAAATATCCAGTCAACGTCTTGTAATATATAAGGGTCCAGTTTAGTAATAACCGGTACGGTACGGATGAGCGAACGCCCGTCTATCACTATATCATGCCTTTCCAACGCCTTCTTAAAATAGCTTTGTTCAGAAACCTCGCGCGATATAAATACACTCGCGGGCAGCTTGCGGTCGGCGGCGAAATAGCTTACCACCTTCTCTGCCAAACCTTTTGTATCGTCCGCTTCTAAAAATAACCGGTCGGGAAAATCATCGCCGGTTTCCGCTTTCGAGGTAAATACCTGG
>CAISKH010000677.1 GCA_903885865.1 uncultured Mucilaginibacter sp. | reverse complement strand
CAGGTGTTTTTTATTACCCCTATTAACATGACCACAACTACCAAACGCATAAGGTTCGTTTTAAAAGAAGTGCCTAAAGGCTTAACCCAACTCACCCTGACGGATAGCCTGGGACGGCCATTCGCTGAGCGGATATTCTTTGCCCATTATGATCATAGGACACCAACAAGCGTTACAACTGATAAAAGCGAATACCCAACAAGGCAAAAAGTAACGGTAAAAGTAAAACTGGATACCAACCTGCCCGACAGCGGTTTTGTATCGGTAGCCTGTGTACAGGAAAACCGCATAGAAACAAAGAAAAAGAACGATATTGAAACCTATTTGTATTTAAAGCATGACCTGGAAGACCTGCCTGTGCGGGACACCTATTTAACCAATACAGAAGCCGATAAGCAATTCACGGAAAATATGCTGCTCATTAAGGGATGGAGCAGGTATAAATGGACAGATGTGCTGAAAACACAACCTGCGGATACGGTACATAAAACTGAAAACATGGTATTTAAGGGTTATATAACAAAGTCAGGGAGCGCCCCTAAAAAACCACTTGCCTTAATAAATATGAACTACCCGCTTAGCAAAGTCACGACTGACCAAGCGGGTAATTTTACTTTGAAGGACAATGACCTAATTACTACACCCGGCACAGAGATAACATTGATGATAGAGAATAATTATACACAGGAATATACTATTAATTTATCAGACCCCTATACGGCGATGAATAAAACATTAGCCAGCAATATCGGGCTTAAAGAGTATAATACTTTGGTACAAGAAAGTACCCAATACCTACAGATGAAGGATAATGAACATGCAGTGAATTTAAAAGAAGTTAAAATTGAGGATAAAAACGATGAATCTGTCTTCAGCAAAGAAGTAAGGGAACCAGGCCGAAATCCCTGTGGCGATTATGTATGTAAAAATCGTGTTTTGAATTGTCCCCAGCATCCTGCTGAACCGGACAATTATCAACCGATAAAAGGTCATGAGTATTATATTGAGAGAAAGCTAAATGGGGAATACGTTTATGAAGAAATAACATATGGAGGCTGTTTTATAAAAGCAAAACCGAATAGTAATATTCTGAAAATCAATGGTATTTATGCCGCGCAGGAATTTTACCCGATAGATTATTCGCAGGTACCCCCATCAGATACGGAGTATTTATCAACCCTGTACTGGAAGAACCTGTTAAAAGTATCATCAATCAAAGATGCGGAGTTTTCATTTTATACCGGGGATATCGCCGGCAGGTTTAAAATAATGGTACAGGGCGTAACCGGTACTGATGTTACTTATGGAGAGAAAACGTTTAATGTGGTGAAAGAGAAATAAGTTATCACCTTAACATCTCCTTGCACCCTACCAACAATAGACTGACTGGTCAATATTAAAATTCTCTCCTTCAAATTTGGGAGAAATATCACTATTCTTAACTACAATTTTGGATGGGAGAAAAGCCGTCGCTTTCACGCGGGCTTGTTTATCTTTTCAGAAATTACATCAATGCAGTTTCCTACGTTGTACATTTTTTCAGCGGCGTCAAAATCAATTTCAATATTGTATTGTGCTTCGGCATCTATAATAATATCAACCAGGTTGGCCGAGTTGATATTTAAATCTTTTATAAGGTCGGTTTCTTCATTGATCCCATCTAACATCGCTTTGCTTTCGGTATAGGGGGCCAGTACTTTTTTTAGTTCTATTAAAATTTCTTTTCTGTTCATTAGTTGTTCCTGTATTTTGAAATAATTAAACAGCTGTTAACATCGCCAAAACCAAAATTAGCTTTTGCAACTGTGTTAATCACCTTGTCTACCTTTGCTGTTGGCAAATTGTTTGCCCCAATTATATCTAAAATTTCCGGTATTGGGTCTTCCAGGTTCAAATTAGGGTGAACAAAGTTATATTTTAACTGCAATACTGCCGCAACTGTTTCAATTGATCCTGCCGCGCTTAGCGAATGCCCTATCATTGATTTTAATGAATTAACAAACGGAAAATCGCCACCGGTCCGTGCCAATGCCCGCGCCCAATTTTGAATTTCCAGTTTATCAGCTATTGTAGCGGTTAAATGCCCGCTTATCAGATCAATATCAGCGGCAGTAATAGCCGAATCGGCCATTGCTTCCGTGATGCACCTAACTACACCATCCGGACCGGGGGCCGTCATGCTGCCGCCGTTTCGTTGTCCGCCCGAATTGGTTGATCCCCCTAATATTTCTCCGTAAATTTTAGCACCGCGCGCCAGGGCAAAATCCAGATCTTCCAACACCAACGCGCCCGCGCCCGATCCCGGTACAAAACCGCCGGCTGATAAACTCATAGGGCGCGATGCTTTTTCGGGCTCATCATTAAATTTGCGCGATAATACACGCATAGAATCAAAACCACCAAAAACATAGCGGTCAACATATTCGCTGCTGCCAACTACCATACGTTTTGCCATGCCGTACTTTATATACTCATATCCCATTAAAATAGACTGCGTGCCCGTAGCGCATGCTGCAGAGTTGTTAATTATCTTATTACCCAGTCCCAGCCTGCCCGAAATATAGGCGGTGATCCCGCTGTTCATTATCTGCTCAACAACGCGCGAACCCAGTTTCTTCGACTCTTTGGCATCAACACGGGTTATGGCAATTTTTATTACATCTGTATCAGCAACGCTGCTGCCAAATACACATCCGGTTTCCCAAAGGGTATCTTCGCTTACAATTTCATTTCCGGCATCTGTCCACGCATCAAGGGCGGCTTTTATGCCATAAGCGATGCCTTTACCTTTTAACCCGTACAGGCTGGTTTCGGTAATATAGTTATGCAGTTGGTCCCATTCAAATTCAGGGATACCGCTTACCTGGCAATTAAATTTAAGATCGGCATATTCAGGAATGAAACGAATACCGGAAACACCGTTTCGTATAGCATGCAAGAAATCGGGTATAGTTAACCCGTTTGGCGAAACAACACCCAGTCCCGTAATTACAACCCGGTTATTCATTTATTTGATCTTTTTTAACAGCATTTTTTATAATGCCCGAAAACATTCCTTTTGCTATCGGTTCACCGCCTTCATTATGCATTACTATCAAACATTTCAATTTACCAAAACGAAAATATTGTTTTTTTGATATTACTGTAACCTTTTCGCCGGGCAATACAATTTTAAAAAAAGAAACATCGGTCGAGGTTAGCAATGGGAACGAGCCTTCATCCATAACGATATCTTTTTGCACTCCGTTAACCATTAAATGTATGCCTAATACCACCAACCCTATCTGCGCCATTATCTCAGTTATGATAACGCCGGGTGTTACCGGGTTACCGGGGAAATGATCTTTATAAAAATAGGAGTCACTTTTCAGGGTATAATCTCCTGTTACCCCATTTTCATCTATGGATGTTATATTATCCACGAAAAGAAACGACGATTTATAAGGTAAGTATTTCAGGATTTTGTTCATCATACAATTAACTGGTGACCAATGACTAACACTGCCCTATCTGCAATGTTCTCCCCCATCCACGTGAATTATGGAACCATTGATCCAGGCAGCCTCATCGGTGCAAAGCAGGTATATAACGTTTGCAACGTCTTCTGGTTTTGTTATTCTACCTGACGGGTTTCGCGCAAGAGCATGTTGAAGCAATTTTTCGCTATCGGGTATACGTTTTAACGATGGTG
>CAISKH010000676.1 GCA_903885865.1 uncultured Mucilaginibacter sp. | reverse complement strand
GGGCGGGAAAACGGCAGTTCGATGAATTTTGCGACGCCATTGACTTACAGATTGCTGAAGCCGTAGACGCTGTAATATCCGGTCTTCCACAGTACCAACAAGCAGCTATACATCATTTTAACCTTTCGGCGGAATGGAGAGTCCGGCGGATTAACATTGAAACCGCCTACGAAATGGCGCTAAGCGCTTTGGAAGCTGGCCTTAATCGAAAAGGCTTGACATGATAATTACCCTAGTGTATAAGAAGGTGTCACCTTGGTCGACCACCAAGGGTGTAAATTCCATACCCCGCCCCGCCTCTGACTCAAGCGCACCCCGGCGGGTTTTTTTACGACCATTTTCCAGATTGGTGATTAACCCCCGCGCAGGGTTGCGCAAATCGCCATATTTCCGTGAGACGCGGACGTGCCGGGTGTAGGTCGAAAGACTCAAGGCCCTAGCCTTTATTCTGATTCACCATCGGAGAACCAATGATCCGCCCTCTGCGTGACCATGTATTAGTTAAACCAATTCCACGAAAACAGTCCGACACTCTAATTGTGGTATCAAGCGAAAAATTCAACATCGGCACCGTAGAAGCAGTGGGGCCTGGACTAATAACTAAACGCGGTATCCAACCATGTTGCGTTGCGGTAGGCGATAAGATTCGATACGGTAACGGAGACTATCTGGACTGGCCTATTATTCATTATGAAGGGCAAGAGTTTCAGATGATTCGTGAGGCTGATATTGCCGGAATCATAGAGGAAAAGGAAATCACTCATTCTTAGCATCGAATACAGGGCGGTTGATTCCCTAATCCCATACGCACGAAACTCACGCACCCACTCTGACGAGCAAATCGCTCAGATCGCTGCCAGTATCAAAGAGTTCGGATGGACTAACCCAGTTCTCATCGATGGTGACAATGGCTTAATCGCTGGTCATGGTCGTATCATGGCAGCCCGCAAACTAGCCATCGAAGAAGTGCCTTGCATTCAACTAAGCCACCTCACTGAAGCCCAAAAACGAGCCTTAGTTATCGCTGACAACCAGTTAGCCTTGAACGCAGGGTGGGATATGGATATGCTTAAAGTTGAGCTTCAAGACTTAAAAACAGAGGATTTTGACCTCGATTTTCTTGGTTTTGATGATAGTTTTATTGATGGACTAATGAATGAGATCGATCCCAATAAGGGATTGACCGATGAAGATGCTGTTCCTGAAATACCAGTTAAACCAAAAACCAAGCTAGGCGACATATATATCCTTGGAAATCATAGGCTTATGTGCGGTGATTCATGTAATTTCACAGATATGCAAAAGCTGGTAAACGACAGGCTTGTGGATATGTGGCTTACTGACCCTCCATATAACGTAGCGTATGAAGGAGGGACTAAAGACGCTTTGACTATGCAAAACGATTCAATGAGCAACGAAGGATTTCGCCAATTTTTACGAGATGCCTACGTTACAGCCGATACAGTTATGAAGCCAGGCGCAGTATTTTATATATGGCATAGTGATTCAGAAGGATATAACTTCAGAGGGGCTGCTTTTGATGCTGGCTGGAAAGTGCGCCAATGCCTTATTTGGAAGAAGTCTAGTCTTGTAATGGGTAGGCAAGATTACCATTGGAAGCATGAGCCTTGTTTGTATGGCTGGAAAGAAGGTGCTGGACACCTTTGGGCTACTGACCGCAAACAAACAACCATTTTAGAATTTGATAAGCCTAGCCGTAACGGTGAACACCCAACTATGAAGCCTGTTGCCTTATTTGAGTACCAAATGCTTAACAATACCAAGGGAGGTGACATTATATTAGATAGTTTTGGGGGTAGCGGAACTACTATGCTTGCTGCTGAAAAGAACGGAAGAATAGCCTATTTAATGGAGTTAGACCCTAAATACTGCGATGTAATTGTTAAGCGTTGGGAAGACTTTACTGGCAAACAAGCAGTACTTTCGGAG
>CAISKH010000675.1 GCA_903885865.1 uncultured Mucilaginibacter sp. | reverse complement strand
AATGAGAAAAAATAAGAGACGCAATGCATTGCGTCTCTACAATAATTATCCATTATCGTTCCTCCGCCTAAAGGCGGAGGTTAGCGGGTTTAATATTGCCCTATGCTCAATAACGTCAGCGTACAGGCATTCTCCGTTTCAATGCCCTTTTCCTCTGCCATTTTACGCAGTTCGGCATTTTCTGTACCGGGATTGAAGATAATGCGTTTGGGGTGGGTATTCAATATATAATCATACAGCGGCGGCTGGTGCTGGGGGCCAACGTACAGGGTAAGGGTATCAATATCGTTATGGATGTTTTCGGGCTTTTCAATAGGTACACCTGCGACCTCGCCTTTTTTTAAGCCCACGTTCACAATGGAATGCCCTCTGCTAACCAAGCGGTTTGCTGCCAGGTTGGCATAGCGTTCCGGGTCGGGTGTTGCGCCTAAGATCAAAGTTTTTTTATCAGCCATGTATCCTGGTATTCAAATATTACGCCAAAGCTGTAATTTTTAGCTGTTATGGCAGTCAATAGATAGTCACAAAAAATAATTTAATTTTTTTAAAATGTTTTTAAGTGCCAATCGTCTATACCTTTAAACAAGTAATACATTGATAGCGACCTTAATGCCCGAAGAAAGAAACAGCCATATACTGCATGCGATAAAAGCGTACGGTAAAAATTTGCTGGGCTTTATTCGCAAGCGCGTTAAGAACGACGCCGATGCCGAAGACATCCTGCAGGATGTATGGTACCAGTTTAGCGCACTGGTAAATTCTGAACCTATTGAGCAGACAGGCGCCTGGCTGTATAAAGTGGCAAGGAACAAAATAACGGATAAGCATAGAAAGCGGTCGGAAACATTGCTTGACGACCTGTTTATAGCCGACGATGAAGAGGATGACAACGCTTCGGGCTTAAGGGATATGCTGCTAACTGAAGACAGCGCCCCCGAAACCGAATATGTGCGCAGCCTTTTCTGGGACCAACTGATTGCCGCGCTGGATGAACTGCCTGAAGAACAAAAGCAGGTGTTTATTTGGCAGGAAATGGAAGATATGACCTTCCAGGAAATTTCAGAGGCTACAGGCGTAAATGTAAACACCCTGGTATCTCGCAAGCGGTACGCGGTGCTGCACCTTCGCGACAGGTTACAACAATTGTATGAAGAGATAACGAAATACTAAATTTAAAAAACATGAAAAGATTATTTTTTAGAGGACGGTTCGTTTTTATACCGATAGCGGTTGCCGCTTTCCTCTCGCTTATCAGCTATGTGGTGATGCAATTATGGAACAATTTATTACCTGGCATATTGCATGTTACCGCAATAACTTTCTGGCAGGCTATGGGTATATTTATACTATGCAAAATACTGTTTGGCTTTGGCAAAGGCGGACGCGGACGGAACCCATGGGGTGGCAATCCGTGGATGCGCCACCGCATGGAAGAACGTTTTAAAAACATGACGCCTGAGGAGAAAGAAAGGTTTAAACAAAAAATGCGCGAACGCGGAGCCTGCGGCCCATGGGGCCGTGACGAAAGACATCCTTATAACAGGGATTGGGATGCTTTAGAAAAGGAAACCGCAAAACCAACTGAATAATAAAAACAGGGTGTCAGCCCTGAGCCCCGTCGAAGGGTGACACCCTGTTTTATTTAAATAAAGATCTACAACTATGAATGTACTGGTATTTACAACAAGCGTTTCTGAACCGGAGCAGATCAGCCGGGTACAGCCCCTGCTAACCTCGGTACCAACTATTGAAGACTGGAACTTCGACCTGGAAGATTGCGATAATATACTGCGCGTGGTTGCACATGATGTTTCGCCACGCTATATTGAATCGTTATTGCATAACGCGGGGTTTTTGTGCACGGAGCTGGAGTATTAGCCCCCTAACCCCCTGAAGGGGGAACGATAGTTAATATTACGGAGGCCCGTGTTGACTATTAGTTTACTCAACCGCAATTAATACCTTTGATCTCAACAATCCCGTAAACACCCTTCGGGTTAAAGAAACATTTTGCTTATCCTAACGTTTGTATCGAACAAGATTTGTTTAGTTTTGACAAAATTTCTTTGATGCATCGCCTTAATTCTAAATACCTTCTTTCTTTAAAAGATCGCGTTAATCCAAAACACACCCGCCTGGCCGGTATTATTGCAGCTTCCCTGCTGGTTATTTTGCTTATTGGCGGGTATCTCATCTACAGCAAACGCGAAGCCATATTGCAGCATGAAATTGCCAAAGCCATAGCTACAGCCAAAAAAAGTTATAATCTCAACCTTAAAATTGGCTCGGCAAGGTTTACCGGCATAACTACCGTTACATTTACCAACATTAGTATAGTGCCCGAACAGCGCGACAGCCTGCTCGTTATAAAAAACTTTGTGGTAAGCATTAAAATATTGCCCCTCATTGTAGGCAAACTCAAGCTATCCGACGTGATTTTGCAAAACACGCACCTTAATTTAACGGATATTAAAGGGGTAAAGAACTTCGATTTCCTTTTCCGCAAAAAGCGCGATTCAACCGCCAACAAACCACGGGCCGACCTCTCTGAACTATCAAACAACCTCATCAATGAGGTGCTATATAAAATACCCGATAACCTGGATATGCAAAATTTCCTGGTATCGTACACCAACGATAGCACCCGGATTAAGCTGCTTACGCAAGCTACGATAAAAAATGGGGGCCTTACCTCGAACCTTAAAGTTAATGATAGTGTTACCTGGCATTTTACAGGAACCATGCATCCCGGCGATAAAAATATTGACGTAATGCTATATGCTGATAAAGGAAAGGTAGAACTGCCTTATATTAACAAGCGCTATCATGCGAAGGTTAATTTTGATAACCTGGCCATTAAACTCACCGATGTTAAACATAGCGGCGGCGAAACGCGGATATCGGCCTATTGGAGCGTCCATAACCTGCTGGTTAATCAGCCGGGCATAGCGGCTAATGATATTGTGGTGCAGGATGGCGCTGTTGAAGCCAATGTTGTTGTAGGCGCTAATTATGTATCGTTGGATAGCTCATCGGTTATTCACTTAAAGAAAATGAGCGCGCATCCGTTTATTAAATATACGCTTAACCCGGTTAAAGTTTATGAACTGCGGCTCAATACCGGCTGGCAAAACGCCCAGGATGTTTTTGATTCGTTCCCAGCAGGGATGTTTGAATCGCTGGAGGGTATAAAGGCCGCGGGCAAATTAAATTACGCATTTAATTTTTATCTGGATGCCTCAAAACCGGATAGCCTGCAATTTGATTCCCGGCTGGATAAGGACGCTGCTTTCCGACTTGTTCAATATGGCAAAACCGACCTGCGCAAACTGAACGGCCCTTTTGTTTATACGCCGTATGAGCATGATAAGCCTATGGCGCCGCATATTATTGGCCCGCAAAACCCTGAGTATACCCCGCTCGACCAGATATCGCCTTACCTGCGCAGCGCGGTAATGACCGCCGAGGATCCCACTTTTTATAAAAACCGCGGTTTT
>CAISKH010000674.1 GCA_903885865.1 uncultured Mucilaginibacter sp. | reverse complement strand
TGATGAAGGAGTTGATGTTTAAGATATTGCATTGAAGAAATATCCCGCCAAATGGATGGCGGCGATTACTCACCCCGCGACCCCGATAATTATCGGGGCGCGACTCTCTCTCCGCTGCGCGGAAAGAGGGTTTTTAAAAATTTTATAATAATGTAGCCCTGCGGACGCTCCCCTCTTTCCGTAGGAGAGAGGGGCCCGGGAGGTGAGTAAATGACGGGGCTTTCCTTAATAACATTATTGACGGGCATACCGTTAATAAGTTACTATAAAAATCTTAATATCGAATAATGAATGTTGAATATCGAACGCCGAAGTTCCTTCATTATTCATTATTCAACATTCGGTGTTCGATATTATTTCCCCCCGCCCGGGCTGCCGCCGCCGGAAGGCGCACCACCTACTCCGCCATCATCGCCTTTCTTAAGATCATCATTGTTTACACCTTTCTTTTTCTCCATAGGGTTGCTAAAGGTAGTTTTACCAAAACTATAGCTAAAGGTTATGCCAAACGAGCGGAAAGGAAACTGGGTGTACCTGGTTTGCGAAAAGCCGGGGCTTGAAATACTGGAGTTAAAGTTTTCATATAAGCTCAGCGGGTTAACCATATTTAACCCAAGTGATGCTTTTTTATTATCAAACTGTTTGCGTAAACCCAACGCATAATAGTAAAAACCCGGATTAGTGCCCTGTATAGTATGAACAGGCGAAACGTCTATCGCGAAAAGTTCGGCAATAAAACCGCTATCCATTGTTACCGAAGCGCTGCCGAATATGGTATACTGTATAGAAGTACCCTTGCTTGATTGCTGGAACAAATAAGCAAGCGACGGGTCGGGCGTAAAAGTATAAGCATTTATACTGCTGCGAATGGTTAATATTTTTATAGGGTTTACCGATCCGTAAAAACTAGCGCCCCACGAGTGCAGGCTACCAATATTCTGATAGCGTGTTAAGGTTGCCGGTAAGGTATCTTTAGCGCTAATATATACGGTTGGGTGGGCAATACCTTCTATATGGTCGGATGTGGCTTTATAATAAACCGAAAAGTTTAACAGCGACGATTTAATAAAGGTGTTATAATTCAGCTCGACTGTTTGCGAAATTTCAGGTTGCAATTGCGGGTTCCCCTGTGTTTCGCTTTGTATGCTGCTGGTATTTAAAAACGGGTTCAAAAATTGCAGGCTTGGCCGCTGTATACGTTTGCTGTAGCTTAATTTAATAGTATTAGCAGCGTTAATTTGCTTTTGCAACGTTAAGCTCGGTATAAAAACACCGTATGAACTGTGGAACGTTACCACGTTGCTTTGCAGCAAACTATTCGGCTGGCCATCAATTTCGGTATCTTCATAACGCGCGCCGGCCATTATAGCGTACCCTTTTTTCAATGTAAACGTTAAAACACTGTATCCCGCATACACATTTTGGTTATAGCCGTAATTGTTTGAGTTTACGGCGTCAAAAATATAGTTGCCTGTGCTGTTTAAATTAAAATTACTGTAATCGCTGCTTAAACGCCTGAATATGCTTTTGCCGCCGGCTTCCAGTTTTAATAGTTTGCTTACAGGCAGGGTATAATCGGCCTGTACGGTGTATTCGTTATTGGTACCGTTGTTAAACCCGTTCGAACTGGGATTTACAGCAGTATAACTATACACATAATTAGTGTTAATAATGCTATGGCTCCATTGTGCCGAAATATCAAGGTCATGGCCCTGCTTTTTAAATTTATGATCGTAATCGGCGCTCCAGTCAAACCCCGAAAGCGTATTGTTTGATAAGGTGGTACCGGTATAAGCGGCATTGGCCGATGCTATTTTATTGGCCTGCACCACATCGCTTTGCGCCCCGTTCATATCAAAACCGCCCTCTGTTAAACGGAAACTGGTTGATATGGAATTATATTCATTAAAGGAATAATCGGCGTTAAGCGACCCCATTGACGCATGGCGTTTTATATTGCTGTTTGCGTGATAGTGGGTATAGCTGCTGGTATCGCCTTTTGAAATAGTTTGGGTAAAATCAGTAGGGGTGTTTTGCGGCCAGGTGAGGTTGCCGCTTAAATTAGCCGAAAAGCTAAAACGGTTTTTATTATAATTAAAGTTGAAGTTACCATTGTTTTGTTTGGTGCCGATACCGCCGCTTATAGAACCGCTTACCCCCGATACATTTTTTGATTTGGTAATGATGTTAATAATACCCGCCGAACCTTCCGCGTCATATTTAGCCGATGGCGAGGTGATGACTTCGATGCTCTTGATCTGGTCGGCGGGGATAGACTTTAACGCATCCGATAAACTGGTTGAGGTAATGCCCGATGGCCTGCCGTTTATTAAAACCTTTACATTTTGGTCGCCGCGTATGGCCACGTTACCGTTAATATCAACCGTTACCAGCGGCACCTTCTGCAAAACATCAGAAGCATTTCCGCCTGCCGCGGTAAGGTCCTTCTCGGCATTGTAAACTATTTTATCAATGCGGTTTTCTATTAATGGTGTACTGCTGGCCACAGTAACCTCATTTAATGCCTTTGCGCTTGACCGGACAATAACATTGCCTAAACTTTTATCGGGTTTTGAGGGCGTGGTTTCTACCGGGTTAATAACTTTGGTTGCATAACCCAGAAATGATACCTCTATTCTATATTTTCCGGGATGAATGTTATCCAATTTAAAGTTTCCTTTTTCGTCGGCTAAAATACCGCTAACGGGCGATTTGCCTGTACTTCTGAACAAGGTTATGGTAGCATAATCTACCGGTTTTTGGGTAACAGAATCAATAACTGTACCCGATATCCTTCCCACTATGGTTGAGCCGCCGCCAACACCAAACTGGGCCTTAACCGAAATAACAGAACAAATTATTATTATTATAAGTAAAATTATACGTTTCATTCTTTAGAAATTTTTTCCTTTTGGAGGCAAAAATACTTCAAATGTTACAATGAAACGGCTGGTTTATTTCAACAATAAGTCATAATGATGTAATACTTAAACCAAGGAGGAAATCGCATTGAATCATGTGGGGTCTCATACGGCTATAGGTTTACACTTTTGGAATAATTGTATTCCAGATGGAAGAAAAAATGTTGGAGCGATTTACGTTCTCCGAAGAGTTTAAGGAAAAACTCGTTTTGCTGGTTAT
>CAISKH010000673.1 GCA_903885865.1 uncultured Mucilaginibacter sp. | reverse complement strand
ATGCTGTATCCCCGCTTCTTCAAACTGCGGCCCGGTTTTTATAAATCCAAACTTTTCATAAAGGCCAACCGCTAATAACTGGGCGTTCAGGTATATATAGCCGGCATCGGCGGGGAGGTCATCCAATACGGTTCTAACCAATTGCTGTGCTACACCCAGGCCCCTGTAGGGTTTTAATACGGCAAAACGTTCCAGTTTATAGCCATTCTCCGTTTTGCGCCATCGTGAGGCCCCTGCGGGTACGCCATCAACCGTAGCCAAAAAATGGGTCGATTCATCTTCGTGCTCCCACTCCAGTTCGGGCGGGCAATTTTGTTCGCCAACAAAAACTTCGCGCCTTATGGCAAATACTTTTTCCAGGCTGGCCGGGTCGGTTACTTTGTTTACTTCTATATTTCTTGTTCCGGGCATCTAAACAACGGTTGTTTATTCAATACTTAAAGTTATGATTTTAGTTAGCTGTTTCTTCATAAAAAAAGCGCCAAAATAAATTTTGGCGCTTTATATTTTATGTAAGATTTATCTATAATTTATCTATAACATTGATGCAATTCAGATCCTCAAAAGCAGCAGTTAACCTTTTTACAAAATTTTCCTCGCCTTTGCGCAGCCATACCCGCGGGTCGTAGTATTTTTTGTTCGGAGAATCGGGCCCTTCAGGGTTTCCTATTTGGTCCTGCAGATAAGCTTCTTTTGATTTATAGTAATCTTTAATACCTTCCCAGTATGCCCATTGCATATCGGTATCAATATTCATTTTAATAGCGCCATAACTTATAGCTTCGCGAATTTCTTCCTGGCTTGAGCCTGAACCGCCATGGAATACAAAATTAATGGGTTTTTCGGCGGCTAAATTATATTTCTTTTTAACATACTCCTGCGAGTTATGCAGAATAACCGGCTGCAGTTTTACATTGCCAGGCTTGTAAACGCCATGTACGTTGCCAAAAGCGGCAGCCACGGTAAAACGCGGACTTACTTTTAATAAATGCTCGTACGAATACGCTACATCTTCAGGCTGGGTATATAAGCGTGAGCTATCAACATCACTGTTATCAACGCCGTCTTCTTCGCCGCCGGTAACGCCTAATTCAATTTCCAGCGTCATGCCCATTTTAGCCATGCGCGCCAGGTATTTAGCTGATATTTCAATATTTTCTTCTATCGGCTCTTCCGAAAGATCAAGCATGTGTGATGAGAACATCGGTTTGCCCGTTTCGGCAAAAAACTTTTCGCCATGATCTAATAAACCGTCTATCCAGGGTAATAATTTTTTGGCGGCATGGTCGGTATGTAAAATTACAGCTATCCCATAATGCTCGGCCAATAAATGTACATGCCTCGCAGCCGAAACCCCGCCCAAAATGCAGGCCTGCAGTTTTGAGTTATCTAATGATTTACCCGCGTAAAACTGCGCCCCGCCATTTGATAATTGAATAATTACCGGCGAGTTAACCGCTTTTGCAGTTTCCATAACCGCGTTTACGGTGTTTGTACCAATTACATTTACGGCCGGTAAAGCAAACCGGTGTTTCTTGGCGGCTTCAAATAGTTCCTGCACCTGGTCGCCGCGCAAAACCCCTTTATAATTTTTCAGATCCATTGATATTTCTTTATGCGCCGAAGTTATCATTTTGCTGCGAGATTTGAGATATGAGATTTGAGATTTTTAACATAATCCGGGAAAATCTATCTCATATCTATTGTCTCACATCTCATATCTAAAATTTTTCGTTTCTTTGCATTAATTGAAAGAGTTAGACATAGATATGGCGTGGTTTAAACGCGAGTTAAAAGGGATAATTACGACCACTGAGGAAAAGAAGGAAACCCCCGACGGTATCTGGAACAAATGCCCTCAATGTAAAAAACCGCTTCACTATTCTGAGCAGGTTGAAAATCAATATGTTTGTCATTATTGCGGTTTTCATTTGCGTATCGGGTCGGCGGAATACTTCGCTATTCTGTTTGACGATAATGAGTTTACCGAATTGTTGCTAACATGGTATCAGGCGACCCCTTGCATTTTACCGACACAAAAAAATACACCGAAAGGCTAACCGAAACCCAGGCTAAAACCGGGCT
>CAISKH010000672.1 GCA_903885865.1 uncultured Mucilaginibacter sp. | reverse complement strand
TCGCCTTTATCACTTTAATAAAGGATGCAAATTTTGCATGGCGCAGCATGGTTGTTTTTCTGCTGATAACCTGCATAACGGAAATAACAGGTAGATGGTTAAGAATTGCATATCATAACAACCAATGGTTATATAATATATTCATGGTTTTTGAAGCTAGTTTCACCAGTTTAATGTTTAGCAGCATATTAAACCGGTACATTAACAGCAGGCCCCTTATTTTAAGTGGGCTTGCTTTGTTATTATTGCTGTATGCCCATGATATTTTTGAGCATGGTTTTTTAATTTATCATGATCTTACAGCAACCGTTATGTCGGTTATTTTTGTGTTATACAGCTTTTATTACTATTTTTTATTAATAAACGATGAGCAATATGTTGATCTTAAACGTTCGCCGCCCTTTTGGTGGGTGGCAGGCACATTGTTTTTTCATTTTGGCAGCACCGCTGTTAACTTATTTTTTACATCGCTGCCACACGTAAAAATTGCCGGGCATAATATTACTTATTTTATATTTACAGCACTCAGTATTATTTTGTATAGTTGCTGGAGCTATTCATTCATTTGCAAAAAATGGCTACGAACAACATCCAAAACCTAATTTTAGCAGCTACGCTGATATTTTTATTAGCGCCTCTTTCTGTTATTTTATACATTTTGGTTTATAATCGCCGTAAAATAAAGCATATCGAAGAAAAAGCGCAGATGAAACTGGCCTTTGACGCCGAAATTGTAAAAACACAGCTCGAAGTTCAGGAGCAAACCATGCAAAACATTGGCGCCGACCTGCACGATAATATCGGCCAGTTGCTGAGCCTGAGCTCGCTCACATTAAGCTCCATAGAATTGGACGACCCGGAAAAGGCTCGCCAAAAAATTGACGCGTCAATCGATCTCACCGGCCGTTCCATCAAAGAGATGCGCCTGCTCGGCAAACTCTTGCAGGGCGACCAGTTATTAGGCGTTGGCTTGTCGGAAGCCATCTGTCATGAAATAAACTGGATTGAAAAATCAGGCAAATACCAGGTTAATTATGTGCACGAAGGTGAAACACCCCCTAATACCAATTTAGATAAGGATCTCATCCTGTTCCGTATTTTGCAGGAAGTGATGAATAATATTATTAAACATTCGTTTGCTACCCGTATCAATATTAAATTAGCCTGGATAGCGCAAAATATGGAACTACATATTGATGACAATGGCGTAGGCTTTAATTCCGACAGTTTACCCCCGGCCCAAATGGGAATGGGGCTGCAAAATATGAACAAAAGGGCCGGTATAGTAGGCGGCCAGGTGTTCGTTAAATCGCAACAAAATGAAGGTACCCAAATAAGTGTTATTATCCCCTATCCTTAAAATAATGGAAAGCCCCCGTATTCGTATTGCTATTGTTGACGACCATACACTATTCCGCAACGGTGTTACCGCGCTGATGCGTGAGTTTGATGATCTGCAGGTTTTATTTGAGGCTGATAACGGTTACCAGATGCAGCAAATGATAGCCGAACACCCCCTCCCACAGGTTGTATTAATGGATATAAATATGCCCGTGCTGGATGGTTACGACGCCACAGCGTGGCTGAAAGAAAAGTATCCTACCGTAAAAGTTTTAGCCTTAAGCATGTTCGAGGATGACAGGGCAGTGATAAAAATGATAAAATGCGGCGCGTGCGGTTACCTGCTAAAAGAATCGGGCCCGCGCGAAGTGCATGAGGCCATTAAAGTTATTTTCGAAAAAGGGATGTATATTAATGAGTTGGTTTCAAGCAAGATGGTGCGCTCCATTACGGCGGCCGATAGCGCCCCAATATTTTCGAAAAACGAAGCCACCTTTTTAAAGTTATGCTGCACCGAACTAACCTACAAAGAAATAGCCGACCAAATGTTCATGAGCCCTCGAACCATTGATAATTACCGTGACGCACTTTTTCAAAAACTGAATCTTAAATCAAGAACCGGTTTGGTTTTGTATGCTATACAGAATGATATAGTAAAGTTGGGGGGGTAGGATTAGTTATTGGGTTATTAAGTTACTGGTTATTGAAGATTACCACCCCCAAATCCCGATAGCTATCGGGACCCAACAACAAAAAAGCCCGTCATCATACGACAACGGGCTTCTGTCCGCCTATGGCGGATATAAAATTGGGCACCGACCTACTCTCCCACGTATTACCGCAGTACCATCGGCTCTGGCGGGCTTGACTTCTCTGTTCGGAAT
>CAISKH010000671.1 GCA_903885865.1 uncultured Mucilaginibacter sp. | reverse complement strand
CAGGTTATTATAAAAGAGATTGACGGTGTAAAATGCGAACCGATAGAGACGCTGATTGTTGATGTACCCGGCGAAGTTGCCGGTAAAGTTATTGAGCTGGTAACCCAGCGCAAAGGCGACCTGCTGGTAATGGAACCCAAAGGCGATTTACAGCACCTTGAATTTGAGATCCCGGCGCGCGGTATTATCGGGTTGCGTAATAACGTGCTAACCGCTACCGGCGGCGAGGCCATTATGGCCCACCGCTTTAAATCGTATGAGCCGTGGAAAGGTGTCATACCCGGCCGCTCAAACGGGGTGCTGGTATCAATGGATAGCGGTAAAACAACCGCTTTCGCCATTGATAAACTGCAGGACCGCGGGCGTTTTCATATAGACCCGGGAGTTGATGTTTATGAGGGCCAGGTTTTAGGCGAACATATACGCGATAACGACCTGGTTATTAACTTAACCAAGGGCAAGCAATTAACCAATATGCGCGCTTCGGGCAGCGATACTAACGTGCGCATAGCGCCCGCCATTAAATTCTCGCTCGAAGAATCGATGGAGTATATACAGGCTGATGAATACATTGAGGTTACGCCGCAAAGCATCCGCATGCGTAAAATATTCCTGAACGAAAATGAACGCCGGATAAATGCCAAGAAATTCCAGGTATAATAAAATAAACATTCTGCTAAAGGAAAAGCCCCGCGTATGGGGCTTTTTTTATTATGCTTTTCTTTGTATAAAACTAAAAATGTAGTATTTTTAGTTTTTAATTAAAACCAGCTTAAATGAAAAATCTTGTCATTTTATGCCTTGCATTAGTTGCAGTTGGAGTTGTAAGTTCCTGTAAAAAACTGAACCCGGTTACAGTAACGCCTACGCCTACTCCTACACCGACTCCGATAGTTACGGTGGATAGTTTGAAGGTGGGGTTGATTGCTATTACCCGTTTAATAATAGCGGAATTGACTCAACATTAAGGGGAAATAATGCAACTATTACGGGCGGTGTTACAACAACAACAAACAGGTTTGGTACAAGTAATACAGCTTATCACTTTGACGGAACAACGGGCTATTTGGTGGTAACAGACAATGTTGACCTGCGATTGAGCAATACAGATTTTACCTTAAATACCTGGGTGGATTTGGAAGCATATAACTCTTCATATGGAGACGAAGTGTTGTGTAAAAGAGGCACAGGGTCAACAAACGGTTGGAATTATGGTATTACAGGGATTCTTGACCAAAGTAATAATGGCTTTGCACTAGGCGTAACCAGTTGGCAGGTGTCAGGTGGAACCGATCCGCTTGCATTAGGTGTTAAAGTGATAACACTTAACCAATGGCACATGCTTACAACGGTATACAGCTTTTCAAAAAAGCAATTAAGCTATTATATTGATGGCGTTTTAGATAAAATAGCAACAAACATCCCGTCACCTGCAGCCACAACAACTGCGGATCTATATATCGGGCAGGATAGCCAAACCTCAGGAAATACTGCATATTATGTAAAAGGCAAAATGGATGATATCCGCATATATAACCGTGCAATAAGTGTTGCCCAAATTCAAAAATTATATTCCTTACCTTATTAATTTCATAGTATAAGTGCCGGGAAATAAGTATTTTAATAACCTGCACAAAAGCCTTAAATTAGCCGGATGAAAGGTAATGACCGATTAAATCCCAATATATTTCATCCGAGGTATGTACACCTAACCCAGCTTAGGGATGCAACAATTAAAAAGATAGAAGAACTAACAGCAAATAAAAAGGATTTGCTGTTGATTGACTTTGGCTGCGGCGACATGCCTTATCGTTCGGTAATTGAACCGAATGTAGGCAAATACGAGGGTGTGGACCTGGAAATGAACCCAAAAGCAGACCATCATATTGGTTTTGACAGCAAAACCACGCTGCCTGATGATTATGCGGATATAGTGTTATCAAACCAGGTATTGGAACACGTAGATACGCCTTCGGGTTATTTGCAGGAAGCCTTGCGTATATTAAAACCCGGCGGTTCCATTATATTAACTACGCACGGTTATTGGTACTACCACCCAACGCCCAATGATTACTGGCGATGGACAAGCGCAGGGTTAAGAAAAACTGTTGAAGATGAAGGATTTATAATTACCTCGTTTTTCGGGATAATGGGTTTGGCAGCCAGCGGCCTGCAATTATTGCAGGATGCCATCATTAATAAACTGCCTAAATTTTTAAGGCCACCGTTTGCTTTTGTAATGCAGCTTAAGATCATGCTGTTTAATAAAATAAACTCGCAGCCACAGCGTGATCGCGATGCTTCTTTATATATTGTACTGGCTCAAAAACCATTAAGATAATTTGATGGAACCATTTAACCTGTGCATTATTAAGCCCAATAAAGATTCCTTTTCTGAAACCTTTGTGCAGGAGCATATTAACCGTTTGCCAGGCAATAAAAAGGTATTGTATGGCGGTGTATTTCCAGTTTATGACCATGAAGGGAAGTATTTGATCAGGTCAATATTTGGATTACTAAGTTACCTGGTCCAAAAAAAAATATTTCATAAACTCGATATAAAAGTCAGAACACAGGCGCTCACTAACTATTTAAAAGCTCAAAAAATAGATGTGGTATTTGTTGAATATGGTATGGTAGGCGCAATGGTAACCGAAGCCTGTAAATTAGCGAATGTTCCGCTGGTTATTCACTTTCACGGTGCTGACGCGTATCATAAAGAAACTGTTGCAAAGTATTATAATCTATACCAAAAGGCGTTTAAATATGCCAGCTATTTTATATCTGTATCAGCCGAAATGGTTGAACGTTTGAAAGACTTGGGTGCGCCTGCTGATAGAATAGTTAATGCATCGTGCGGGGTTGATACGCTTGCTTTTCCGCAATTGAATATTTTAAATTCAGGGAAAGAGTTTTTGTTTATAGGTCGGTTTGTCGAAAAAAAATCGCCCATGTCTGTTGTAAGAGCTTTTAAATTAGTGGCAGATAAAGTCCCTGATGCTAAATTGCAAATGGTAGGGCAGGGCCCGTTGTTTGAAGAAACAAAAGCTTTGATCAGTGACTTAAATTTGGAAAAAAATATTACTTTAT
>CAISKH010000670.1 GCA_903885865.1 uncultured Mucilaginibacter sp. | reverse complement strand
TGCTATCGGGTACGTTCAATTTTTTTAGCTGTAGTTTGGCCCATCGGGCCTCCCTGTATTCTCCTGGTATCAGCAAACCACTTCCTCCACTTATCAATATGTGCGAAGCCTGTTTGGTAGTAAGCAGGTCGACTCCTTGTATAAATCTATCCGCCGAACTGTTAAAATGTCCCCCATCCGGCCCCCCCGAACCCGAAAAACCACCCAACACGATCGCACAACTGTATTTTTGATTATTATGGAGAGGCTCGGAACGGATATCCCAGATTTTTTCAAATATGTTTATAATAAAAGGGGCGCTAAATACATATAATACAACTATCCCGGCTATTAAAAACCGCTGCCTGCGTTTTCGTTCCTTACTTATTGCCGCTATGACCAATAGAACTGCTACCCAGTAAATTGGCAATATTAAAAAGAGTAAAACTTTTGAAAAAATAAAATACATAGCGCATTATATACGCGAATATATATAAACTAATAACGTTAAATATAATTTATTAAACCAGGGAACGCTTTATCATTATAAATAGCAACCGTTCTTAGTGAACAACCTGCAAGGGCGGGGGCCAGTTATCGGTACGGAACGGGCCGGCAGGTAATCCGTCCTTGTTATATAAATTGCCCGGCGGATTATCGGCCCAGTTATACCTTACCGCTACCGGCGCCAAAACCTGGTCGCTGGAAACTACAACCGTGTTGCCCTCAACAACCGCTTTTGCCCATACAAATTTTCCGTCCCCTGCGGCAATACCAAAGCCTTTTAGTTCTATGTCTGCCCCAGCAGTTCCGTCGGGTGATGGCTTGCCTGCAACCAAACCTTTATTTATTTCATCAAAACTTATAATTATTTTGTTGCCTTCAACCCTCATTGCTTTATATACCGGGCCAGAATAGACTATGTTTTCTCCATAAGCAACATGGCGGGCCGCTAAAGCCAACCTATATGCCGGGTCAACTTTATTGGTGGGGTGTATATTAACGGCATCGCCCACATCAGTAATTACAGGCATACCGGTTAAAGGCACAGCTAACGTTTTAAGCTGGGCCTCGCGCACCCAGGGCCATATTCCTTCTGATGCACTTACTGCAGGGTCCCTGAAATTAGGGAGCTGCATAAACAGGAAAGGGAAATCACCTTGCTCCCAGTGTGTGCGCCAATCCAATATCAGCCGGGTAAACAGCTCCTTATACCCAACCGCGTCAGCCAGGCGGTCGCCATTACTCTCGCCCTGGTACCATATTATTCCTTTTATACCATAGCGGATGATAGGAGCGATCATACCATTATAGGAATTTTCGGGTGTATTAAATCCGCCATCAGGGCTTGCCGGCACATGCGGGTCCGGGCGCGATGGTCGGGGACGTGCAGGGGGCATCTGCCCGCTCCCCTTTGCCTGTACAACAGCGGTTTCCCATTCTTTTAATTTTACCGCAAAGTCATTCCCCACCTCCAGGTTCCAGGTCTTTAAACTATCCTGGTACGCGGCCAGCCGTTGCGGATAGGTAGCTGTTGCGTCTCCAAAATGGTCAACCAGTGTTTGATGCTCTGCAATATACTTTGTAAATGGCGGGCTATATGATAATCCATCATCGCTCATCCACGCCTGCGCCGATGTTGCACCCTTATAACTGCCTATCATACCAACCGGAACACCTGTTGACTGCCTTATATGCTGCGCAAAATAATAACCGATAGCCGAAAACCCGTGCCAGGCCCATTTAGGATTAGCCATTAATTCGGGCGAGCAAACTACCCATTTGCCATTAAACGAATCCGATGGTACTTTAGCAATATCCTGCTGGGGCAACAAGGCCTCGGCCATGGGCACATAAAAAAAATGTATCTCCTTATCGGTAGCCTTCGCGATAGCGTCGGCACCATGCTGTTCTGTTTGTATGCCAAATTCCATATTCGATTGACCTGCGGCCACCCATACATCGCCTATCAATATATTTTTAAACGTGAGGGTAAAGGCTTTGGTGGCAATGCTCATTTCATAAGGGCCGCCGGCTTTATAAGTTCCTAATTTTATGGTCCATTTGCCATCGGTGCCAGTTGTTGTTTTATAGGTTTTGCCCATAAATTCCACCTCTACCTTTTCGCCAATTTCGGCCCAACCCCATACAGGCACCCGTATATTACGCTGCAAAATCATGTTATCGCCAAATATGGCAGGCAGCCTCACCCCTGCAAATGCCATGCTGCTGCTTAGCAATAATATAAGTACAAAAAGGCAGTTGAAACTGCCGGATATAAAATTTCTCTTCATTTTCACATACGTTAGTATAACATAACGGCTAATGGCGCTATTATTATTTTGTACTAAGTAAATAAAAATTACTAACTAAACCCTAAAAATATAAGTAAAGACTTCTGCTCTCCGATTACCAGAAATAGGGCTTTTTATTAAACCCTCGTAAGGTACAATCGGTACATTCTCTATGTGCGCCGGTAAAAGTTGTATCGCCGGTAGGACTGATATATGCTATTCCTGTTGGTATATAGCTTCCATAATAAAACTCGCTGTAATCAACTTTTGTAATCAACACCTCGTCCTGGGGATTGTGTGGGTCGCCCGGAGGTTCCATGTAGCACGGTTTATAGAAATCATCCGAACCCCAAAGCACCGGCAGATCGTTATGGCTTATAAATATCCGTTTTTGCTGTACTCTGCCTGCACTTACGTACCCCAAAACCGGCTCTGTACTATCATTTATATTATGAATATTCCCCGGTATTTGCGAGGGTTGCGCGTCGAATATGGTGCCCAACTGCTCTGTATCTTTTTTTTCAAGGGCCCAAAAATTATAGGCGTCTTTGGTAAGCGCATATTGCTTCACCAAAATGCTGTATCTTATCTTTAGCTTTTCTGAAGCAGCCGGAACACTCGTTATAAAAGTATTATTTACCACATCCTGGGTAAGATTAGCCGATGAAGCTAAGGTAATATCGATTGCATTGGCGTTCTGCCAGCACATATGAATTTGCTGAGCGAGCGGACGAGGTACAAGATGCATGTTTAACACCATATAGGTGCTTTCGAAATGCGAATAAAAGGTCCATGTTTCTATATATTCATAGCGGTAATAGCGGGTGTTATTGGTGGGATCGTGCGCGCTCACAAATACGTGCGGGCCATCTGGAGGCAGGGTATAGCTAACCGTATCAATAGGCGGCGCGTCTTTAACCGGCACAAAGTCTGACAGGTAGGTTTTATTGCCGCCGGTAATTATCCGTACCCTGTATTTGCCGGTTTGGCTTAGATTAAGCGGGGCACTGCTGGTATAGGTGCCTGCTATGGCGGCTTCTTTTAGTGTGTAGCTCGCATTAGCATCACTTTCAACCGTAACTTTTGCACCTGTTTCTGCCCTGGTGCCTATGGCGCCGTTAACGGGTACTGTACGGCTTAGTTTAATAGTGGTAGTAGTGTCATTAGCGGGGTTAATAATACCTTCAACCACCAAATAGCTCACACTTGCTTTTATAGCAGGCGGCGTATACGCTTCGCGGCAGCTACATAGTATAATTGAGAATGCAATACTTATTATAATTTGTTCGACTTTTCTCATTAATAACTTTTTCAATTAACAAATTTAGGCAATAACTATTATTTACTGCCAGAACGAAGGCTTTTTAGTCACTCCTCTTAAAGTACAGTCTGCACATGCCCGCCCGGCACCGTACCAAGCTGTATCAAGAGGATATTTCGGGTTGATAATCGGCGAAGTGACTAAATACACATGGGCCCATACATCATAGTAATTCGGCGTCTTTAGCGGGCTGGACCAAATGGTATCAATTGAGCATGTAGGGAACGGGTTCTCCTTCCCCCACCCTGTAGGTAAGGCAGTATTATCAACAAATATGCGTTTTTGTTGCACCGAACCCGTACTTATATAACCCAAAACAGGTTCGGCATAATCAGCTATATTGTGGATGTTGCCCGTTATTGATGATGGCTGTGCATCAAAGATGCTTCCCAATTGTTCGGTATTTTTTTTGAGTAACTGCCAAAAGTTGAAGGCATCCAAAGTAAGCGCATACTGTTTTACCAAAATGCTGTATTTTATCGAGATCTTCTGCGAAAGGGCCGGTACAATAGTAATTGGCGCCTGATACATCACATCCCGGGTAAGTTTGGATGACGAAGCCAATACAATATCAGTAGACGAATTATTGCCCCAGCAATTAAAAACTTGCTGGGCCGCCGTGCGCGGAATGATCCACTGGCCGTTTAATTCAATATATTCAGAATCATAGTTGGCATTGAATTGCCAGGTTTCTATATAATCCCAGCGATAATAACGCGTATTGCCAGCGTCATCATGGGAGTTGGCATATACCTGCAATCCATTTGCAGGTAAGCTGTAGCCAACGCTGTCAATTGGAGGCGAATTTTTAACCGGTACAAAATCTGACAGGTAGGTGGCATGAGTATTTGTATTGGCAATTATCCGTAAACGGTATTTAGCAGTTGGGTTTAAAACAAGCGGGACGCCGCTGGAATAAGTGCCCCTGGTTTTTGTTTCTTTTATAACATAGGATGCATAGGCGTCGCTTTCAACCGTAACTATCGCGCCGGCCTCCGCCTGTACTACAGCACCATTACCGAGCTGTGTGGTACGGCTCAATTTTATAAAAGTAGTATCATTGCCAGCTATTACGCCATCAACTACCAGGTAGTTCGGGTTTGCTGTTATTTGCGGCGGTACATATTTCTCGCGGCAGCCAAACAAGGTGGCTATTAATACTATAGGTGTTATAAATTGCAGTAATACCTTCATAGTTCAAATATCTTTACAACAGTAAGTTACACTGCTAACCGTAATGACAATTAACTATAACACAGGGGTTAGCAAAGAAATGAATTATTGCCAAAACGCAGGTTTATTGATAGATCCTCCGGCCATTCTGCAATCTGCACAGTATACAGGGACGGCATCGAAAAGCGTATCGGGACCGGGGTGTACCTGGTATATGCTAATGGGCGTATAAAGAAACAACGGTCCCGGCACAGTTCCAAAAAAATAAGCCGCATAGCCGCTCATGGGAACAGTTACCGGGTTATAAGGATTATCAGGATTTGGCGCGCAAATATTAAAGGGACTATCCGTCCCCCAGCCCTTCGGTAAAGCTTTGTTATCAACAAATATGCGTTTTTGCTGCGCCGAACCGGCACTTATATAACCCAGAACGAGTTCGGAATAATCAGCAATATTATGGATGTTTCCGGTTATGCTGGATGGCTGCGCATCAAATATGCCTCCCAATTGTTCTGTATTTTTTTTTAGCAATTGCCAGAAATTAAAGGCATCTTCCGTAAGCGCGTATTGCTTTACCAATATGCTGTACCTTGATGATAGCTTTGCCGAAACCATCGGTACAAGGGTAATGGGTGCCTGGTACATTACATCCTGGGTAAGTTTAGCCGATGAGGCCAGTGTGATATCACTTGAATTAACATTC
>CAISKH010000669.1 GCA_903885865.1 uncultured Mucilaginibacter sp. | reverse complement strand
CTGCCGCCCCTGGTAAACCTTTAGTTTTTTCTCTATCGTTATGCTGATCATTCCAATGGAGATTTAGCCTGGTACTTATTAAAAACAAAAATGCCTATCACCATTAAAAATGTAATGCTAAACAGGATGAGCGAATAGGTATTTGCGGCAGGATAATCCATCCGCTCAACCGAATCGTACACGGCTATGGATGCCACGCGGGTAATACCGGGTATGTTGCCGCCTATCATCAGCACCACGCCAAACTCGCCCAGCGTGTGCGCGAAAGTGAGCACCATGGCGGTTAATATGGATGGTTTTATATTGGGGATGAGTACGCTTTTAAACGTTTGCCACTTTGTTTTGCCTAAAGTGTACGATGCCTGCGAAAGCGATACCGGCAATTGCTGTAATGCCGATTTGATGGGCCCAACCATAAAGGGCATACTATAAATAAACGAGGCCAATACCAGACCCTGGAAAGAAAAAACGAATTGAACATCAAAACTATCCTGCAGCCATTTACCCAAACCATGCCGCGGACTAAAAGCCAGCAGCAAATAAAAACCAAGCACCGATGGCGGCAATACCAGCGGCATAGTAATAACGGCCTCAATAATAGTTTTAAAAAACGACCGCCCCTTTGATAACCACCAAGCGACGGGTAGGCCGGCAATTAACAGCAGCAAAGTAGTTATTGCCGCCAGCTTTAACGTAAGCCAGATTGGTGAAAGGTCCATTAAGCCGGGTTAATTATTGAATACGGTAGCCGTATTGTTCAAATATACGCTTAGCGCCGGCACTTAAAATATATTGGTAAAATTTCTCGGCATCGGGGGTGTTCGCGGCATGTTTCAGTATTACCATTCCCTGCCGTATGGGCGCGTAGTTTTTAGGGTTGATGAGTTTCCAGTATAGCTTTGTTTTATTGGCCGGGTCCTTCACCAAAGCCTGGGTAGTAAATCCAACATCAACCACACCGGTAGTAATATAAGTATTTACCTGTGCTATGCTTTCGCCATAAACTGTTTTACTTTTTATATTATCGAGGATGCCGTCTTTTTTCAATAAGGTTGCCGCAGCCAAACCATAAGGCGCGGTGGCCGGGTTGGCAATGGCAACTTTTTTTATCCTCCGGGTTAACAATGTTCTTTCCCAATTCTCAAAGCCTATATCCTGGTTGCTGCAAATTATTAAACTGCCGTAAGCATAAACTACGGGCGCTTTTGTACTTAACCCTTCTTTAAATAAAGTTTCGGGGAAATCCATATCGGCCGATAAAAAAACATCAAACGGCGCGCCGTTCCTGATCTGCGCTACGAGGTTTCCCGATGAGCCAACAATGGGTTCTATTTCAATCCCGGTTTTTTGCTTAAAATCTTTTTGCAGCACCTCAATTATTGATTGCAGGTTGGCTGCGGCGGCTACCTTTATACTTTGCGCGAATGATGATGCGCTTAATAAAAGGCCGGCGACGACTAATAAACAGAAGCGTTTAATTTTTGAGATAAAGTTTGCTGCGGTTTTCATACCATAAATTGAGGATGTAAATATAAAAACGATTTTCAAAAGCTATTGCCACAAATGATTAAAATAGCAGCGCAAACGTATTAAATAAATTAGGTTAAATCAGGGGGCTCCCATGGAGCCCAAACCTGTTTTTTTAATTTTCTATAAACAGGATGTTCCTATGGAACGGTAAAAAGCTCAATTAAATCATTTGAAGGCTCCGGCGGAGCCCCCTGTTTATAGAAAACCAGTAATAAAACTCTTCAGGCTCCATGGGAGCCTCCTAAAAGTGCGTCGGTTTTAAATATTAATAGCCGCAATAAATTTTAATTCGTTTGCCTTTATTAAAACAGCTCATAATGTAACATTAGTATTACTATGCGATGTAACAATAAAATCTGCTGAAATTTGTTTTTTAATAAAATTCATTAAACGCCTAATATGCAAAAAGTTAAAACAGCTAAAATAATATTCTATT
>CAISKH010000668.1 GCA_903885865.1 uncultured Mucilaginibacter sp. | reverse complement strand
TATTTTTAACTTAAACTATGAGAATTAATTCACAGAAAATTACCACCCTATTTGTTCCTCTATTATTTATAGCACAATCATTTATTTTTCAAAGATGCAAAAAAAGCCGCTCGGAGATGGGTAAGATCCTGTTCCAGAAAACCAACAATAAAGTTTTTAAAGATGTTACCCCCGAAGGTTTTGCCGGAGTATTTCAAAAAGTGCTTGCCGATGAAAAATCAAAACTCACCTATCCGGAGGTTATCAACGCCTATTACGCGCAAAATGGGTATGACCCGATGTTTGTAATGGATCATATTTTTAACACGGACCTAAGAACATCAGTTGAATATTACCGGCAAGCGAATGAACACGGACTCGACCCCGGCTTATTTCACGAAGCGGAAATAACTACACTGATCAATAAGTTTTATAATAAAAAAGAAATAAAAACATTAGACCAGGCTTACTATGCCATTGCCGAATTAGAATTGCTTACAGCGAATTCATTAATAACTTATTCTAACGCGATGCAGTACGGCCTAATAAACCCTAAAAAGTTATATAAGCGATACTTTACAGAAACAATTCGCCCCGATAGTGCATCAATGAGTAAAATATTCGCTGTTACCGACCTTAAAAAATACCTGGATAGCATTCAGCCCAAAGATCCGCAATATTTAGCCCTGCAAAAAGCATTAGCGAGCGGCCAGGCGGCCCCCGGATTATCACCAGAAGAAACAAAACGTATTTTAATAACCGGGCTTGAGCGTTTACGATGGAAAAATAAACCGGCTGATAAAAAATATGTAATAGTAAACATGCCCGATTTCAGGCTGGATGTAATGGAGGACGGCAAATCGGTATTAAACATGAAGGTTTGTGTTGGACAGGGGCGCAATATGGATAACGTTAAAACCCTGATGCATTATGATGATACGGATAAGGTTGATAACCCTTTTATACATGAAACACCACAACTAAACAGTTTGATACATAGTGTTGACGTTAACCCGGTATGGAACATACCGCAAAGTATTGCCAACAAGGAAATTATTAAAGAAGCAGCTGATGATCCGAACTATCTTGAAGACAAAGGCATTAATGTTTATAAAAATGGGGCATTGATCCACCCGGAAACGGTGAATTGGTCCGAAGTATCAAAAACAGACAACAGCTACGAGTTTAAGCAGCAGCCGGGCGATAATAATGCCTTAGGTAAAATAAAGTTCCTGTTTAATAATAAAAGCAGCGTATACCTGCATGATACGCCTGCAAAGAGCGCTTTCCAAAAGTCGATGCGGGCGGTAAGCCACGGTTGTGTGCGCCTGGAGAACCCGCAGGGGCTTGCCTTAAATTTATTTGGCGAAGGGGCTAAATACAACCTGATAGCAAAAGATATGGCGCTGGATAAGCCTGAACCCACCACCATTAACCTGACCCCGAAAGTGCCAGTATATATTACTTACGTAACCAGTTGGGTTGACGATAGCGGTACGTTACAGGTAAGGCCCGATGTATATGGCTTGGATATTGTGTTGTATAATGCTTTGATGAGTATTAAATAATTAAAGTTTCGAAGGGTCTGCGGCTACAGAGGCGCTATCCGGCAAAGTAAAATTAGCGACAATATTTTCGTCAAGATATTTTGAGGAATAATTGGGGTCGTTGCCGTTAATGAATAATACGGTTTTGCCTTTTATGGTATTAATAACCTGCCCTACTACTTCGGGCGATACAGCGGGGCAGCCAAAACTGCGGCCCAAACGGCCCATCTGTTCAATGGCGCTCTGGCTTACATAATCAGCGGCATGAAGCACAATTGCACGGGCGCGGGCGTTACTGTTAAAGCCTTCATCTAAACCATCCAATCGTAATGAACGGCCATGTTTGCCGTTATAAACATCGTCAGTAAGGTAAAAGCCTAAACTGCTCTGGTGCGATTCGTCGTTATTTGAAAACGCGTTCGCCATATCATCGCCGCTTCCCTGTCCATGTGCTACCCAGGTATTTAATAAAAGCTGTTTGCTTAACAGGTCAATTATCCACATACGTTTCTCGCGGCTGGGTTTGGTAAAATCAACCACGGTAATAACCGAACTGTTTTGCGACAATTTATTAGCTGTTTTTAAATTGAAATAACCGGTCAATGCTTTTTGAAATACTTCCAGGCTAAGGCCAGCTTGCTGTAGTTTCGCGGTTTGGTAAACCGTTTCGGCATATTGTTCAAACAGGCCTTTTGATGCGGCAACCTTGAAATTAGTAGTTGATTTACCGGCCTTTACTGGTTTCCATCCGATAATACTAATAGAAAAGATCAAAAGAACGCAGCATATCCACAAAAAATACTTTCTCATACTTAGTTGAGTTTATTCAATAATTTATTAAAACCAGGTGTGAGTTGTGAATTGTAATGCAAAGGTATCGAAAATTAACAATAACTAAAACTTATTAACATTTATTTACAATTAGATGAAACAATTTTCTATAAACTTAAGTTACGGTAGTTATTACGAAATAAAGACTTAAAAAGTTGTCTAGGGTTTAATTTACTTATTTAACTTTATTCGCATAATTCCGGATATGAAACGTAAAATCGACCATTTAATTATTCACTCATTCAACAATTCACTCATTAATAGATCGCCGGATATTTAGACGGGTTGCTCTCGCTCATCATGGCATACACCGCCTCAACAACATCATCTATTGATGGCTTACTGAAGTAATCGCCATCGGAGCCGTAAGGCGGCCTGTGTTCTTTGGCAGTAACTGTTTTTGGCGGCGAATCAAGCAAATAGTAGCCGTTTTGGGCTTCGATTATTTTTTGCAGGATATACGCAGATGCCGCTCCGGGCAGATCCTCATCAACAACCAGCAGCTTATTGGTTTTACTTAGCGAATTACCGCAAATATTATCCGTATCAAAGGGATACAGCGTTTGCGGGTCTATCACCTCTATACTGATACCCAT
>CAISKH010000667.1 GCA_903885865.1 uncultured Mucilaginibacter sp. | reverse complement strand
GGACAAATTCAAAATTCAGATCTTCTTTATTCAATACTTCCGGCTGATTATCCCCTTTATACTCCCATGCGCCCACAAAAGCGAAATGATCATCATCGCGCAAGGCTTCACCCTCTTCTGTTTGTGATTCTAATCGGAAATGCCCCCCGCACGATTCGCGGCGCATCAGCGCGTCGTCAACCATTAACTCGCCCAGTTCTAAAAAGTCGGCCACACGGCCCGCTCTTTCCAACGAGGAATTTACTTCTTCATTTGTTCCGACTACGAGGGCGTTTTTCCAGAAATCGGCGCGCAGCGCGCTTATTAAGCCTTTTGCTTTTATTAAACCTTCTTCGGTACGCGCCATGCCGCAGTATTCCCACATTATATGGCCCAGGTCGCGATGATATTCGTTTACTGTTTTGGTACCTTTAAGCGCCAGCAGTTTATTAATACGCTCCGTAACATCCTGTTTTGTTTTCGCAAATGCGGGATGATTGGCATCAACAGGTTTTGGCCCTATTGTAGCCAGGTAATCGCCCAAAGTATAAGGGATAACAAAGTAGCCATCGGCCAATCCCTGCATTAATGCCGAAGCGCCCAGACGGTTGGCACCATGATCGCTGAAATTGCACTCGCCCAAAGCATATAAGCCCTGTACGTTGGTGCTTAAATTATAATCAACCCATAGGCCGCCCATGGTATAATGCACAGCAGGGTAAATACGCATAGGTTGTTTGTAGGGGTCCTCATCGGTTATTTGATAGTACATATCAAACAGGTTGCCGTATTTGGCGGCTACCGCTTCCTGGCCCAACCGCTTTATGGCATCGGCAAAATCCAGGAATACCGCGAACCCCGAACCACCTACACCACGCCCCTCGTCTACCATTTCTTTGGCGTTACGCGAAGCTACATCGCGCGGAACGAGGTTACCGAATGATGGATATTTTCTTTCTAAAAAGTAATCGCGGTCGTCCTCTTTAACCTGGTCGGCAGTGATCTCTTTTTTGCGAAGCTTTTCGGCCACTTCAACCGTTTTGGGTGCCCAAACCCGGCCGTCGTTACGTAACGACTCCGACATCAGTGTTAATTTACTCTGATGATCGCCCGTTACCGGGATACAGGTTGGGTGTATTTGGGTATAACAAGGATTAGCGAAGAATGCACCGCGCTTATGCGCCCGCCACGCAGCTGTAACGTTGGAACCGATGGCATTGGTTGATAAATAGAATACGTTGCCATAGCCGCCGGTGCATAACAATACCGCATGGCCGGTATGGGTATCTATCTCCCCGGTAGTCAGGTTACGGGTGATGATGCCTTTGGCCTGGCCATCAATGGTAACCACATCCAACATTTCGGTGCGGGTATACATTTTAACTTTGCCCTTATGTATCTGGCGGTTCAATGCCGAGTAAGCGCCCAGCAATAATTGTTGCCCGGTTTGCCCTCTTGCGTAAAACGTGCGCGAAACCTGCGAACCACCGAACGAACGGTTATCTAACAAGCCGCCGTACTCGCGGGCAAAAGGCACACCCTGCGCCACGCATTGATCAATAATATTTACCGATACTTCGGCCAGGCGGTATACGTTGCCTTCACGGGCGCGATAATCTCCTCCTTTAATGGTATCATAAAACAGGCGATATATGCTGTCGCCGTCGTTCTGGTAATTTTTAGCAGCATTTATGCCCCCCTGCGCGGCAATAGAGTGAGCGCGGCGCGGGCTGTCCTGGAAGCAAAATGCTTTTACATTATACCCCAGCTCGGCCAATGACGCCGCTGCCGATGCGCCTGCCAAACCCGTACCTACAACAATTACATCGTATTTGCGCTTATTGGCCGGGTTAACCAGCTTTAAGTTAAATTTATGTTTGCTCCATTTTTCGGCTAACGGACCGGGAGGGATTTTAGCTTCTAAAGTCATTTCCTTTTTATTTTAGATGCAAGAATTAAGAGCCAGGGATCAAGATGAATTTTGATTGTTGCTTTAATTCCTATGTCTTATTTACTTTATTTAAACTTTTTCACTCTTGAATCTTGATTCTTAACTCTTGATTCTATTTCTATCTACTTAAACTCTGTATAAAATATACTACTGGCATCAGGGCAAAGCCCAGCGGTATAATAACCGCGAACAGCCAGGTGCCAATAAACTTAACCACGGGCGAATATTTGCGGTGCGTCCACCCCAGCGTTTGAAAAGCGCTTTGGAACCCATGCAGCAAGTGGAACGAAACCGCCCCCATTGCCAGCACATAAAATATTACGTACCAAACATTGCTGAAACTATCGGCAACGCGAGCGTGCAGGTCCTTCACCCTAACTATCTCCATATCGTTTTCGGTGCTTGATGAATGTTCGAAGGTTGGATCGGCGGGTGTAAAATCGCTTACAGTACGCTCATTGGTTAGCAAATTGGTGCGGTATTCTTTATAGCCCACTGTATCGGTAAACTTATACTCATACCAAAAATCGCCCATGTGTATTACAAGGAACAGGAAGAGAATTGACCCCAGCAGCCCCATGTTTTTTGACGACCACGAAGCCGGCGATTTGGTTTGCACCGCGTAACTTACCGGGCGCGCTCTGCGGTTTTGAATAGTTAATACGAGCCCGTAAAGTGCGTGTACCGCTATGGCCAGGTATAACAGGTAAGCTACAACCTCTATCGGCGGGAAATGGGTTAAAAAGTTGGCGTATACATTAAAACCGTAACCCTGGTCGTTTTTAAACAGGAACAGGTTGCCCGCAACGTGTACGATAATGAAAGTACACAAAAACAAGCCTGTTAAAGCCATGATCAGCTTTTTGCCCAGCGATGAGTTAAAGGTTTGCTTAATTTCGCTCATTAGTTTATTTAAATTGATATTTCGACAAAAGTATTTAATATAAGCCGAAACATATAAATGCTTTTGATTAATTAACAGGCAAATAGCAATTTAGAAACAATCTAAGAGAATGTCGTGAAACCGTATTTTGATCGCAAGCGAATTTGTTAATATTTGTTAATGTTTTTGATGTAGGGCAATAGTAATATTATATTCGCTCTCTAATTACCTAAACAAATGAAATATTTTTTTACTGTATTATTATTGGCTGTCCTCGCCTCGGGATGTACTAAAAAAAACCAGATCGAATTTACCGGAACAGCCCCGGGTATTACCGATGGCTCGTTCGTCATCAAAGACATTAATGACATAGTTATTTGCCAAACGGACATTAAAGCAGGAAAATTTTCTTTAAGCCGGGAATGGGCAGACGCAGGCTATTATTATATGGCAATTACCAAACCCGGCATGGGTACGCTGGTTTTTGATGTTTACCTTGAACCCGGAAGCTATACCATTACGACCAACGATAAACAACCCTATAAATACCCTGATATCCAATCAACAGCAAAAATACAAAATGAATTAACCGCTTTCTATCATTTATCTGATACGGTGAGTGAACGGCTGCATAAAAATGTGCGCGACCTCACCGCTCAAATGAACGACCCTAAAACGAAGGCGCTCCCGCCCTCTGCCTATGCTGATCTGGCCGCCAAGCTTAAAGATGCGCAATCGCAGGAGTTGAATCCGGGGGCCAACACGTTATCGGAGTTTACAGATAAGTACCCCGATAATGAAATTGCCCCGCGCATGATTTTAAACATGAACTATAAGGATGAGCCGCTTACCTACTATAAGATTTACCAGAAACTTAGTCCGGCCGTACAAAACAGTGGCACAGGGAAAACTTTAAAACACTGGCTGGATTTTTATATGGCCAAACCGGCAGGTAAATAATTTTTGCGGACAACTGCACTTATCATATATTAGCAGCAACCAATTCGCCTGTTACATGAAATACATTTGCTTAATTTTTGTTGCCTTACTATTTGCCGCATGCAAGCGTTCGCAGGGCGATATTGAAATTTCAGGGACTGCCAAAGGCATTAATTTCGGCCATGTTATCATACGCGACCAAGCCAATACCGATATTATAAAAACGGATATTGAGGGCGGTAAATTTAATACCGGCAAACATTTTTTGCAATACGCCGGCTATTATCTATTGATGTATTCCTCCGCCTCGGGCGCTACACGTAAAATTGATATATACCTCGAACCGGGCTCATACATCATAGCTATTGATCAGCAGAAAATAAACGATTATCCGCAGATTATTTCATCATCAAAAATTCAAAACGAACTTTCGGCCTATAATGCAATGCTTGATTCTGTTGGTAACGTGGCACATCAAAAAGTAGTAGCCATAAATGCCAAAATGAATGCGCCCGATAACAAGATATACATGCCCGGCGAATATACGGCGCTTTCCAACAAAATGCTTGCTGATGAGCAAATGGCAAACCGGGTAGACCTGCTGAATGTTTTAACAGCTTATATCAATAAATACCCGGAAAGTGTGGCCGCGGCCCATATTATGCTTCAAATGGATTATCAAAACAATCCGGTTGAGTATTATAAAATATATCAAAAACTTAGCCCGGATGCGAAAAACAGTGACGACGGCAAAGAGTTGGGGGCCAAACTCAAAGAACTATCTAAGCTGGCACCGGGAGCGTCTATATCCATTGCCGGTACAACACCGGACGGAAAAACGCTTAATATAAAAGCCATGAATAAAAAGGTTATACTGCTCGACCTATGGCGCTCAAGCAATGGAAGCAGCCGCGATAATCATGGGCAGCTTATTTCGGCGCTATTGCCTAAATTTGGTAGCAAGGGCTTCGGTATTATAATCGTTTCGTTCGATACCGAAAAAGATAAATGGCTTGCCGCTATTCAATCCGACAAAATGGACTGGCCCCAGCTATCTGACCTAAAGGGCGACGATTCGCCGAATGCTGCTGCGTGGGGCGTAAAAAGTATACCCACTTATTACCTGCTGGACGGCGAAGGCCGCATAATTGAACGTGTTACTGAGTTTAATGGTGTTGCAGCTGCCGTAAATGATTACTTAAAGGCACATTAATCAATTGCGACGACCTTATCCTTCAATACCGCAAACAGGCGGTCGTTTTGGCTGCTGCTTATAGCTACCCTCCCTGTAAACTTACCGAACGACGGCAATATGGCCTGCCTGCTGCCAAACGCAAAACAGGGCAAGGTTATGCTTTGGCGCCCACGGCCCGTTAAATTGATACCGGGATGGATATGCCCGCAAAAAACATAACCTGCTGAATCTTGCAGCTCTGTATCGCTTAAAGGATGGTGCAGCATTAAAAATGGGCCCATTAAAAGCGCATCATGCAGGCTAATGTTGAGTTCGTGGTAATAGCTGTCATGCACAATATCATGATTGCCGCGTATTAGCCGGATATCCAGTTTGGGAAATTGCTGCCGCCATAACGCAAACCAATCCCAGTCGGCGTTCATATCGCTGTGAAACAGGTCGCCCAGGAATATTATTTTTTGAGGGCGGTATTCATCAATAAGGTCCGATAGTACTGCCAGGTCGCCCTGTTCCATATCGCGGGGCACCGCAATTCCTGCTTTACGGAAATGCCCCACCTTGCCTAAATGGACATCGGCTGCTATCAGTGCATTTTCCTGCTGCCAGTAGATGGCGCGCTGCGGCAATAATAAAAGGTCTTGTTTTAATAGTTTAAAGGGTATACCCGCAT
>CAISKH010000666.1 GCA_903885865.1 uncultured Mucilaginibacter sp. | reverse complement strand
GGCCTTGCGCCGGTTAAATCATTTGCACCAAACGGCTATAAACTATATGATATGGCTGGAAATGTATGGGAATGGTGTGCCGATTGGTACCGCAATGATTATTATCAACAGATCAACTCAGCAGCGGGAATAAATAATCCAAAAGGGCCGGCAGCCAGCTTTGATCCCCAGGAGCCATATACCCCTAAAAAAGTAGCGCGCGGTGGTTCGTTCCTTTGTAACGATAGCTATTGTTCGGGCTACAGGGTAGCCCGGCGAATGAAAAGCAGTGTTGATTCGGGCCTTAGCAATATGGGTTTTAGATGTGTTAAATAAGCCCCCGCTATACCCGTAGTCTGTATTAAAGGCCTAATACATTTCCAAATTTAATTCAACAAAGAAATTTCGACATTATTTTAACCAAACTTAATACCCCTCCCTTTCCTCCGGCGGCATATAGGCTAGCCGCTTTTGAAAATAAACATCCCAGCTATGCTGCTGTACAACATCAAGCATATTGCGGGTATCGGTATCGTAATTTACGTTAAGCTGCCCGTATTTGGTATGTATGCGGTTAAACAGGGCGTTTGCTTCGGCCTGGTAGTTGGCATCAAAGCGGGTGCGGTTAGCTTCGCGCAGTATTTCTTCCCGCTCCATATAGGCAATGGTATAATGCCCCTGTTCGTGCTTCAACACTTCGGTTAGCATTTGCGGCGATAGTATGCGCTTCCTGTCCAGCCACGACCGTTCCCGGTCCAATACCACATCTACATTAAAAATTAAACGGTAATTATTTTTATCGCCGGTAAGGTGGTAATGGTAATCAATAGAACAATAGGTCATAGCGATGCAGTTATCGCCGGTTGTGTGCGGAACGCCCCTGAAATCGCTGCTGGTTAACTGGTGATACCCATCCTGCGCCAGGGCATTTGTAAGCGGCCCAAACACCAATCCCATTACACCAATCACCTTCACCAAACTAAATTTCATTGAGTCAACCGTTTAAATCATTTACTTTTTGACTTTGTCAGCATGTAAAAGGTTTAAACTCATCATTTCTTTCATGGTTTGCTGCATGGCATCGGTCGATCCATCAAGGAATATTACATTCCCCTGCGAATTTTCGGCAAAATGTTTAATGGATTCTGTCCACATGGTAAACAGGATAACAGAGGTATCCATGTGGGCATCCTGCATTTCTTTTGCGGCAACGCTCATGCCCTTTGCCACTTCCTGGCGAAACAAGGCTACACCCTGCCCGCGCAGCTGCGAAGCCTGGCGCTCGGCCTCGGCCGATATTTTAATGGCGTTACCTTCGGCTTCGGCGGCTTTGGTTTTGGTTATCAGCAGCGCCTGGCCCTCGTTTTCGGCAGCGGCCTTGAGGTTATTTGAGGCCACCACCTGGCTCATTGATTTCATTATGACGTCATCAAACGTAATATCGTTCAGCTGAAGGTCCTGCAAATGATAGCCCCAGGTTTCCAGTATCTGGTCAAGCTGTTCTTTTACATGCTCCACAATATCGCGCCTCAATATCAACACTTCCGATTGGCGCTTGGTGGCCACAAAGGCACGTATTGAACCCTCAACGGTACGTATCAGCGCCTGCATAAGGTTACGGTCGTCAACAAACTTAAAGGCCACATTTTTTATGGTCTCCTCGTTTTGGTCGAGTACCGAATACAGCAGCATGGCCTTAAAATAAACATTGGCCTGGTCGAAAGTTACGGCCTGGAACTCCAGCTCGACCGAGCGGTTTTGTATAGATATTTTATTGTAGATGGCCTCGATAAAAGGCAGCTTAAAATTTAAGCCGGGCGTTAATATGCGGCGGTATTTACCAAATACGGTAATTACAGCAATTGTGCCCTGTTTTACAGTCACAAATGAGGAAAATAAAATTATCAGGAAAATAAAAATGAAAATGAAAAAGGTTATTTGGGTTGTCATGGCTTTATTATTTTATAAAATAAAGATAATGTTATTTATTGGAGTGTTATTTGTTTTTGCATAAATGCTTTAAAAACAAATTATTAATTTAAAGTGTTACTAATACTATGAACTTAAAACGAACCTTCGGAACTATACTAACCGTACTGGGTATTATAGGCTTAATTTATACCGGCGTGTGTATAATACAGCATAACAGTAATTTTACCACCTTAACTGTAATAGGTATAATAGGTGTATTTTTCTTTTTTACCGGCATAAGCCTGGTGCGCACTACGGGCGATGAGGCAAAATAATT
>CAISKH010000665.1 GCA_903885865.1 uncultured Mucilaginibacter sp. | reverse complement strand
GGATGAAGTTGAATTCGATGCAGAGAATGATGCCCGATATGGAAAGAAAGCTGTTAGGATTTTTTATGATGGACGGAAACCATTGGAAAAATTTGGAATATTACCCAATTGGGAAACTAAAATAGCCTACTTGGCTTCCATGTCTCCAGAACCTTGGGATTATCTTAATACGGATACAGAAAATAGATTTTTGCCGGTCTTGTCAAATTACTTGTACTACACCTTTGCCCGTTTGCGTAAAGAAGACCGGATTTACAACGAAAGAAGGATTGCTGTCGCACGAACAGAAATTGCCTCCCAAGATCGGAATTCGAAAAAGCCGATAAATCTTGAAATAAATTGCGCATGTTTTAATACCGGTTTGGCGACCAAGTACCAGGAGGAAATATTTGCCTACTTTATTCAAAATAAGAGCAAACGAACAAGGCTTGATCCGGATTGGGTTCTTAAAAAATTTTGTAAGGCAAGCGATCCGGAGATGAGTTCATTTGCCGAAAAACCGGAATGGGCAAATTACTTTAGGGAATTGGATGATCAAACTGATATTCTTTACCAAACGGCGCTACATCACGAATTAAAGTACGATCACATATTAAGGGATAGGCAGGAAAGATTTCCTGACTCTCTTAAAAGTTTGCCAGACAGTGTTCTTAAAGATTTATTGGACCAGGGATTAGAAAAAGCGCGTAAAAGAGTGAGGAGAAATTATAAAGCAGCTGTTCCCCAATACTATAATGGGAAAATCCAGTTATTGCTTCCGCTGAGCTTGCTCTCGCAAGATAAAGCTGATTTAGCCTTAGCTGTAGAAAAAGAAGGGAAGCGTTACATAAGCCGAACGGTGTTAAAGCTTGAATGGGCATATAGCAATGCCAGACTTATAGCCAAACCTGACAGGGAATGGTTAGACGCGGTTAAGGAAACTGACGTAAAAGAAATAAACGAGAAAGCCAAAGGGGGCAACGAGTAAAGGCAACATTCTTGAGATTGATCAAGCGGCCGGATTCATTTTTCGGGATTACGAAAGGATTTTTCCTATACATGTTATTTATTCAATTTTTTCATTACTTTAGTTTTAAACAGCGATTGCCGAAAAGCTGTAATAGAGTAGGTAAATCTTTAAACTACAAATTATGAAGATGCATGCATCTAAATTATCATTTAGACCAAGCATTATTTTTATAAGCTTGGAAAGTGGCCCCAAGCCACCAACCAAATGTCCGGTTTGCAGGGGAAGATAGAAGGAACCAACGTAAATTGTCCGGAATGTAAAGGAACAGGAGTAAGGGGTTAGGGATATTGCGGAGTTAGCGTTATCTCTCTAGCGTATGTTCAGCAGGCTATTTCGCCTGGAAATCTTACTCCTGCTCCTTTTGTTCCTAAACATAGGAAGTTATGCTTTATTATCTGTTTAAATTCTTAAGAGAACACTTTAACTTAAGTGGGGCTGCTTTATTCCAATATATCTCATTTCGCTCGGCAGGTGCAATTTTGGTCTCCCTACTTATTTCGATGATTTGGGGTAAGAAATTAATCGAAATACTTCGAGGGCAGCAAGTTCTTGAAACAGTCCGAGATCTTGGGATCCCTGGCGAAAAGGAAAAGGCCAATACCCCTACGATGGGTGGTTTGATTATTATTGCTGCGATTATTGTTCCAACTCTTTTATTTGCACGCATTGATAATACATATGTAATCCTTATGCTTGTGGCCACTATTTGGTTAGGCGCAATGGGCTTTGCGGACGACTACATTAAGGTTTTTAAACGCGACAAAAGGGGACTCGCAAAATTTTCCAAGATTGTAGGGCAATTGGGGTTAGGAATCATAATCGGAACAACCCTATATTTTAGTAATGACGTCATAACACGTGAGGAAATTCTTCCATCAGAAGCGCAACAAATCCCGGCTAATCAAATAACAAAAATAACAGATGACAACTTTAAGGTGCATT
>CAISKH010000664.1 GCA_903885865.1 uncultured Mucilaginibacter sp. | reverse complement strand
CCGAACCCGAGGGGCCAACAAAAGCAATAGTTTCGCCGGTATGTGTTTCAAAGTCAATATGGTTAAGCGCGTTGCGGTTAGCAGTTAAATGTTTGAAGCTTACATTGTTGAAGGTTAAAGTACTCAATTTCTCTACAAGCACCGGCTTTTCTGGTTTTATGTCGATAGGCGTGTTGATTATGCTTTCAAAATTTCCTAACGATACCTGCGCCTCGCGCCATGACTGGATAACATTTCCCAACTCCTGTAAAGGGTTGAAAAGGAAAAATGAATAGAATAAGAATTGAAAATAGTTACCAGGTGTAAGCGAATGCTTAAATATCAACATTAGTAAAACAACTATCATGGCACTGCGTACGAGATTCACAACGGTACCTTGTATAAAGCTCATGCTGCGCACAAATTTTACCTTTTTTAATTCAAGGTCGAGAATTTTATAGGTTGTCTTGTTTAAACGCTCTATCTCTTGTTTAGCCAGTCCGAGGCTTTTTACCAATTCGATATTACGTAACGATTCTGTTGTTGATCCGGCCAGGGCAGTGGTTTCTGATACGATGCTTTTTTGGATCTTTTTTATCCGCCGGCTTAATAAAGTACTCACAATAGCTATCACAGGTATAGCAGTAAAATAAACCAAAGTAACCTGGTAATTCACTTTTAATGAGTATATAATTACAAATACCATACCCACCACACTTACAAACAGTACGCTGATAAACGAAGTGATAAACTTCTCGCAATCCAAACGTACTTTTTGTAAAATGCCCAATGTTTCGCCGCTCCGTTGATATTCAAATACCTGGTAGGGTAGTTCAAGGGAATGTCTCAAACCGTCATTATACATTTGCGCGCCGGTTTTAAGTACTATAATATTGGTAAAGTAATCCTGGAAATTTTTGGCTATCCGCGATACCATGGCGGCGCCTACAGCAAGGCCCACCATTATTAATGCGCCATGTAAGCGGTACGCATAAGTAAAAATTTTGCTATCCCGGGGCAGAATATAGTTATCTAATATTTTACCGGTAATCAGCGGATCTACTAATGAAAAACCAATATTTACGCCTGCAAGTACAAGGGCAAGTACAACCGTCCACCTATGTTTTGATAAGTACGATAAAAGTATTTTCATATCAGCCGTAAAAATAAAAAAAAGGGAGCAGCTAAGTAGCGCACTCTCTTTAATTTGACATTATATACATTTTTTAATTTAAATTGCAGTAGTTAAATCACTTAATAGCTTATGAAAAGATGCTGTTCTGTTATTCTCTTGCTTTTTTTGTCATTAAATGTTGTTGCGCAAAAAAAGGATACTGTAAAATTGCCGTATATCACCAGCTACCCAGTTTATATAGACGGCGGATGTAGTTTTTTTAATGAAGTAAACATACCCTTACAAGAACATAAATATCAACTTATTATAAGTGCATATAAAGTAGCCTTTATACAAATAGGCGCTTATAGATCTATTTTATTCAAACGTAGAATGAGAGTTAAGACCAGCAAAGGATATATCGATTACTATAAGGGAAAGGACGGTTCATTTGTATTAACTATTGATTCTATAATTAAAACACCTGATCATTCTTCTATACGAAGGGGCACGTTAACACTGAAAACCAAGAATATAATAGTCGCCGTTAAAATTCAAGGAAAAGTTGATGAGATTGATACTTATAATGGTTATACAGAACGGCAAATTCATCCAAGGCATTAACAAAAAAGCCACTTCCTTGAAGCGGCTTTTTTGTTGCTTTCGATATTTAAACCGTCATAATATCTTTTTCCTTAGCCTCCGATAGCTGGTCGACTTTAATAATATAGGCATCGGTAAGCTTTTGTATTTCGGCTTCGCCTGTTTTCATTTCATCTTCTGATACACCTTCGGCTTTTAGCTTGCGTATTTTTTCATTAGCATCCTTGCGTACGTTACGGATAGCGATCTTACCGGTTTCAGCCTCTGCTTTTGCTTTTTTAACCAGGTCGCGGCGGCGCTCCTCGGTTAGCGGCGGCACATTAATGCGGATAATTACCCCGTCGTTTTGCGGGTTTACGCCTAAGTTGGCATCCATTATCGCTTTTTCTATCGCGCCTAATAACGATTTTTCCCAGGGTTGTACCACAATGGTACGCGCGTCGGGTGTATTTACGCTGCCCACCTGGTTAAGCGGTGTGGGGCTGCCATAGTAGTCAACAACAATATCATCCAACATGGATGGGCTGGCCTTGCCGGCGCGTATTTTATTTAATTCGCCGTCTGCATGGTCAATTGCCTTATCCATTGCAGCTTTAGCGTCGGTTACCTGGGTTTTAATGAGTTCGCTCATTGGTATATATTTTTAACAAAAATAGTTAATTAGAGCCAAGATTTAAGAGCCAGAAGTCAAGATTTAACATTATCTCTCCTGACTCTTATTTCTTGAGTCTTGCATATTTATTATCTCACCAGCGTCCCAATCTTTTCGCCTTCGGCAATTTTCATGAAGTTGCCGGGTTTGTTCATATCAAAAACAATAATGGGCAGTTTGTTTTCCTGGCAGAGTGTTATGGCGGTCATGTCCATTACATTCAGGCCCTTGTCATATACTTCCTGGAAAGTTATTTCATCGTAGCGGGTGGCGGTAATATCTTTTTCCGGATCAGCGGTGTAAATGCCGTCAACACGGGTCCCTTTTAAAACCACATCGGCTTTAATTTCTATGGCGCGAAGCGACGCGGCGGTATCGGTAGTGAAATAGGGGTTGCCCGTACCCGCGCCAAATATTACGATCTTACCCACTTCTAAATGGTGCATGGCACGGCGGCGGATGTAAGGCTCGCATATCTGCTCCATTTTTATTGCCGATTGCAGGCGGGTATCAACACCAATACTTTCCAAAGCGTTTTGCAGCGCCATACAATTAATTACGGTTGCCAGCATACCCATATAATCGGCCTGGGCACGTTCCATTCCCGATTTTTCGGCGCTCAACCCTCTGAAAATATTACCGCCCCCAACTACTACCGCTATTTCAATGCCCTTATCATGAACACTTTTAATATCATGGGCATATTGCAATACCTGCTGGTTATCAATGCCGTATTGCCTGTCGCCCATTAGCGATTCGCCGCTGAGTTTTAATAATATTCTTTTGTATTTCATGAACGTTGTGGGTTTACCAAAAATATAGAATTAATGTTATTGTTAAAATTTTATATTTTAATTGTTAACAGTTCTTTTTGTCATTGACAGAAAGGAACAAAATTTTTTGGCAAAAAAAATCCCCCGATTTAATCGGGGGATCAAAATATTTAAGCTCCTAAAGCCACCCGTTTAAAGGCGGTTACCGTAAGGCCCTTATCAATGCTGCTCAAAAACTGGGCTACACTTTTTGAAGGGTCCTTAACAAACTCCTGGTTTAACAGGGTAGAGTCTTTATAGAATTTGTTTAGCCTGCCTGCGGCAATTTTTTCAACCATTTCTTCCGGTTTGCCTTCGGCACGTGTTTGCTCTTTGGCAATTTCAAGTTCACGCTGAAGTGTGGTAGCGTCAACACCGTCCTTATCAATAGCGACAGGGTTCATAGCGGCAATTTGCATAGCTACATCTTTTCCTGCATCATCAGCGCCGGCAACGTTAGCACTTAAGCCTACCAATACCGCTAAACGGAAATTACCGTGGATATAAGCGATAACTTTTTCGCCTTCAACAACTTCGTATTTTGATACGCCTATCTTTTCGCCAATTTTACCTGTTTTATCGATAGTGGCTTCGCCGATGGTCATACGTGAATTTTCCACGTCAATTCCCAAATTATTCAATTCTTCAATTGATGCAGGTTTGTTTTCAACAGCTTCGTTAGCAATCGCGTTAGCAAAAGCAATAAACTCAGCGTTTTTAGCCACGAAATCAGTTTCGCAATTCAACTCGATAATTACACCGCGCTTGCCATCGGCTGATGTACGTGCAATTACCACGCCTTCGTTCGATTCCCTATCCTGGCGGCTGGCGGCCACTTTAGCGCCTTTTTTTCTTAAATAATCTATGGCTGCTTCAAAATCGCCGTTAGTTTCGGTCAAAGCCTTTTTGCAATCCATCATTCCCGCGCCGGTTTGCTGGCGCAGTTTATTTACGTCGGCTGCGGTTATTTGTAATGTAGACATGTTGCCCCCTAACCCCCTAAAGGGGGAATTTTTTAGTTAATATTTATTATTTGTACCCATCTCCAACTCCCCCTTCAGGGGGCAGGGGGGGCTTATTCTTCTGTTTTTTCGGCTACGGGCGCGTTATCTTCAACGGCCGCGGTAGCTTCAACAGCTGCTTTGCGGGTTCTTTTACCTTCAGCAACAGGGGCCCTGTCTGCAACAGGGGCCTCTGCTTCAGGAGCATCAACCTTAGCTTTAGCTTGTGCTGCTTCTTTTTCAGCTTCGTCTTCTTTTTCGCGTTTGCGTTCTTCCAAACCT
>CAISKH010000663.1 GCA_903885865.1 uncultured Mucilaginibacter sp. | reverse complement strand
CTTTCATTAGGGATTGAAACTATGGGCGGCGTAATGACCAAGCTGATAGAAGCAAACACCACTATCCCGAGCAAAAAATCAGAAACATTCTCAACCGCGTCTGATAACCAGCCATCAGTTGAGATACATATTTTGCAGGGTGAGCGCCCCATTGCTTCGGGTAACCGTACCATTGGCCGTTTCCACCTTGACGGAATACCACCAGCACCACGCGGCGTACCACAGGTTGAAGTAACTTTTGATATTGACGCCAACGGTATATTGCATGTATCGGCTAAGGATAAGGCTACCGGCAAGGAGCAAAAAATACGTATTGAAGCCTCATCAGGTTTAACTGATGCCGAGATCAAGAAAATGAAGGACGAAGCCGAAGCTAACGCCGACGCGGATAAAGCTGCAAAAGAAGAAGTTGAAAAACTGAACAGCGCCGATGCCCTGATCTTCACCACAGAAAAACAACTGAAAGAGTATGGCGATAAAATATCAGCCGATAAAAAAGCACCTATTGAAGAAGGTTTAACCAAACTGAAAGCAGCTTATGCTTCAAAAAACCTGGCTGATATAGAGGTTGCCCAAAATGAGCTGAACACTGCATGGACCGCCGCATCTGAAGAGATGTACAAAGCTTCGGCAGAAGCCGGACAGGCACAGCCGGGGGCAGATGGCGCCGAAGCCCATGCGCATGATCATTCTGATACGGTAACAGATGTTGACTTTGAAGAAGTAAAAGACGACAGCAAGTAATAATTGAATATATAGTTTAAAGCCCCCCGATTAATCGGGGGGCTTTTTTGTATCATGGTTTTTCGGTTTTTTATGCCCAAACTTTTGCGCCCTCGCTGCAATTGGTACAAATATCAATGTTTTTACGGCTGGCTAAAACAGAACCACGGAAATCCTTATAGGTTTTATGGTTCCATATTTCATGAAAGGTAGCTGTTTTAAGGTCGCCCAACTGATGCTCCGCATCTTTGTCGAAACAACAAGGTACAATTAAACCATCCCAGGTAATGACGGGGTTATTCCAGAGGCGCCAGCAGTGATTTTCTAAATTACTTTTTATTTCAAATTGCCCTTCTTTGTTTTTGCGATAGCGTGAATACCTGTCTATCGTTGGAATTAGGGGGTTGCCATTCTCGTAATCATACACCTGGGCCGTTTTAAAAAGCACCTGGTCCACACCTATTTCTTTGGCCAGTATCTTAATATCGTCTATTTGATGCTCGTTGGGCTTTACAACCAGGAATTGGAAATAAACAGCGGGTTTACTCGCTTTCAGTTCTTTTTTCATCTTAATAATATTGCGGGTTCCTTCTATCACTTTTTCAAGATCGCCGCCAACCCGGTATTGCTCATAAGTTTCCTGGGTGGTGCCATCAATAGAAATGATCAACCTGTCCAGCCCGCTTTCTACTGTTTTTCGTGCATTTGCTTCAGTCAGGTAATGCGCATTGGTAGAAGTGGCCGTATAAACCCCTTTATCGGAAGCGTATTTTACCATATCTAAAAAGTTGGGGTTCAAATATGGTTCGCCCTGGAAATAAAATATCAGGTAAAGGAGGTCTTTTGAAATTTCGTCAATTGTTTTTTTAAATATGCTGTCGCCAAGCATGCCTGTTGGCCGGGTAAACGACCGCAATCCGCTCGGGCATTCCGGGCAGCGGAGATTACAAGATGTTGTAGGCTCAAACCCAACTGATATAGGATAACCCCATTGAATTGGTTTTTTGCTCCATTTACTTACATAGTAACTGCTCAACACAAGTGCAGTATTCCAAAATCGTCTTAATGTAATTTTGGAGAGTAGATTTAGAGTATCAGACCGACTGAACGATGCCATTTAAAATTATTAGGGGATTGTATACGTCCGATTATTTATCAGTTGTAAGGGATGTGCAGCAACAATACAGTGTTTCTTAACACCATTACGCTATAAAAAACCATTTATACCTATTCGAATATATGCCAAATATGCAAAATTTTTAAACGGTTTCATTAATTAATCTTCCGGAAAACCCAATATCAAATTCGGGTCTGGGATATTTTGGAGAAACTTTTCTTTTTGCGAAAAGCGGCCAACGCCGGGGTAATCGCCAAAGTTGCCATCCACATTTAACATCAGCTGAAAATGCAGGTGCGGCGGCCAGTGCCCGTTTTCGGTGCTATTACCTAACCCGCCAATTTGCTGGTCTTTACTAACTTCTTGCCCCGCGCTTAAACCATCCAGGCTTTGGCGGCTTAAATGGCCGTACAGGCTGTATAAGGTTAACCCATCAAGGTCGTGCTGTAAAATAATAGTTGGGCCATAGTCGCCAGGTCCGGCGTTGTCTTGAAAGCTGTGTACCTTACCCTCTAACGGCGAATAAACCGGCGTTCCCGCTTCGGCCCATATATCAATGCCTAAATGCAAACGGCGGGGCTCGTCGGCTGCATTAAATAAGGGAGTATGGGCGTATATGGTTCGGTGTTCCATATACCCGCCAATGCCATAGCGACAGCCGTGCGTGGTAAGTTTTGCGTTTACCCAACGGCTGAATTTTCCTGAGTCGGCAATTATATAGGGCCTTAATTCGGTATTGGCGGCAGTAAAATCAAATTTATATAAGCAGTCAGTAACACCATTAAAATCAACCACCTTACCCACAGCGTCCGGGTGGGCTTTAATATACGTGGCTAACCTGGCAGATGCATCCATAATTGTCTATTCGCTGTCAGGCTGCTTTTCTTCGCGGTGTATTTTATCAAATATCTTATCCATGCGGTCAACATACTCGCTGGTATCATCAACAAAAAACTCGAGTTGCGGTATTATCCTTACCTGGTCCTTAATGCGCCCGCCAAGTTTGTAGCGGATCTCTGAAGCATGCGATTTAATAGTGTGCAGGGCCAGGGCTATATTCGTGTTATTAAAAAAACTTAAAAATACCCTGGCGATTGCCAAATCGGGTGTTACTCTTACTTTGGTTATTGTTACTAATGTATTAGGCAAATAATTCATGCCTTCACGCTGAAATATGGCGGCCAGGTCCTCTTGTATTACCCCGGCAAATTTTTGCTGACGTTTTGATTCCATAATAATTTAATTAACGCCAAACAGGCAATTGAGTTTGATAAATGCTGAATTACTATCCTAAAAACGCCAGCCTACTTACAGCCGGCAGGTATTTCTTTAACTATCTTTTTAACTTTTTTTACTATAATCGTGCTATCGTACGCCCCCTGGGCGCCATCCTTTACAGACAGCACTTTTTTGCCCTCAACCTCAACATAAACCGGTTCGCATTGTCTTTCAAAGCTAATCAATTGCGAATACTTTAGCTCTAATTGCGCAGAACTATCTGCCACCCAATATTCATGATCGCTGCCGCATGCCCTGAACGATTTTTCGCCTGGCCCAAAGCTGTACAAACCTTTAAATATAGCCAAATGTTCCGTTTCTTTCACCGGTTTATTTTTGCATGAAACCATAGTGGCAACCATCAATATTGGTAATAGATATTTAAGGTACGATGATCTCATTCGGTAAAATTATAAATCATGTTTAATATCATCCAGCCTTTTTACACTTAATTGTGCGCTAATACCTGCCGCTATAACCGAAATAATAATAACGGTTAAAAACACCAGTACAAAGTCAACCGGATTTATAGCAATCGGATAGGCGCTAACAATGGTCAGCTTATCGCCTAACTTTATAAAGCCGTATTGTTGCTGCAATATACAAAATACCAATCCAAGCACAAGCCCTATTATACAGCCAAACAACGCTATCATCATTCCTTCAAAAAAGAATATGCCCTGTATCAGTTTCTTACCCGCACCCAGGCTAATTAAAACGGCTATATCCTGTCGTTTATCTATTACCAGCATAGTCAAAGTGCCAATAATATTAAATATGGCAATGATCAATACAAACGTTAATAACATAAACACAGTCCATCGCTCACCTCTAAGCACTTTATATAGTTCTGCATCCTGCTGGCTTCGGTTTTTTACAGTGAACCGGTCACCTGCCTTATCCTGTATTTCTGTTTGTACTGCCGCAAGGTTTGTCCCGCTTTTATAATTGAGGTCTATCGCCGAAACATTTACCGGCTCATCCAGCAGTTCACGTGTAAAATCAATAGGCACCACAACAAAATCATCAAAATCCTGCTGTATCGAAAAAATACCCGATGGCGCAATATCACGGGTTATGAACTCATCCATAGGGTTAGCGGAGACCAATGTACCGCGACGCGGAGAATTGATCTGCAAAGACGACAGCGCGTCGTGAATATTGACTGATAAGTCACTGGCCACAATAGCGCCAATAACCGCCATTGGCCTTCCGCCGCTGTGTAAAGTAAATGAGCCATCCTGTATGGTACTATCCAGCCGTTGGTTTCTTAAAAATTCATCACTTACCCCTTTTATCGTGGCGATGAAGGATTTTTCGCCGTACCGCACCAGCACTTTATCCTGCAATACTTCGGTAAAAGAGAATAAGCGCGCATCCTTATGCAGCGCATTAAAATAAGGTGTATTCGGATCGAAAGTTTTTCCCATCCGCGCCTCGATCTTTATTTCGGGCGAAAAATTGCTGTATAGGCCAAGCACCACTTTTTCTAAACCATTAAATACCGATAGTAAAATAATGAGCGCCGCACTGCCAATTAATACCCCCATCATGGATATGCCCGATATAATATTTATGGCATGCATTTTCTTCCTCGAAAACAGGTACCGCTTAGCTATGTAGATAGAAGTGTTCAAAGGAGGTTATACGTTTTATGTAATAAGTTATACGTTTT
>CAISKH010000662.1 GCA_903885865.1 uncultured Mucilaginibacter sp. | reverse complement strand
TAACCGGTATGCCTGTAATTACTGATGTGGGCGATGCCGTTAATATACACCCCACCAATAAAGTTGACCCGGCATATAGGTTGGCTTTAGCGGCCCGCCATGTTGCTTATGGCGAAAACATAGTCTATTCTGGCCCGGTATATAAAGCAATGAGGGTTGAAGGCAACAAAATAATTATAAGTTTTGATGAAATAAATAAGGGGTTAGTTGCAGGCAAGCCATCAACCGACGGAACAGTTGGGGCAGATATAGAACTAAAAGGCTTTGGTATTGCCGCTGGCGACGGGAAATTTGTATGGGCAAAAGCGGTTATTGAGGGTTATACGGTTGTGGTTTCAAACGACCAGGTTTTGGCGCCGGTTGCGGTGAGGTATAACTGGGCCGATAACCCGCCGGGCAATTTATATAACAAGGACGGATTACCTGCCGGCCCGTTCCGTACCGATAACTGGCCCCCGCCCTTGCAAGTTGTTCATTAAGCATGGTGGCTGTTATAATATTAGTCTTTAGTCGAAAGTCTTAAGTCTCCAAGTAAGGAAAGGACAGAATTCGACTTATGACTTCTGACTAAAGACTGTTGACTTGACAATATGTATATTTAAACGTTATATTATTCGCATATATAAAAAGGCAGGCTATGTATTTTATTCTTTCAAAAGTTTTACTTTTTTTAATACTGCCAATTTATTGGGTAGCAGTTTTATTGGTGATAGCGGCGGCAAGTAAGGAACGAAAACGCAGGAAGCGCTTTTTAATAGCCGCGATAATTGTATTATATGTATTCAGCAATCATTTTTTGTTAGACTTGTTTGCAAGAAAATGGGATGTTCAATTTCAACCCTTAAACAATAAACAGCATTATAGTTGTGCTATAGTACTGGGGGGATTTTCGGCGAGCGACGGGCATGGAGGCGGATATTTTAGTTTTTCGGCAGATAGATTTATACAGGCCATTAAATTAATAGAAACTAAAAAAGCATCACATTTATTAATTACAGGTGGAAATGGTAATTTGCTTCCCGAAGGGTTTAGAGAAGCAGCCTGGGTTAAAACACAATTGCCCCAATTTAATATTCCGGATAGCGCTGTTTTAATAGAAAACAATTCGAAAAATACCTTTGAAAATGCTAAATTTTCAAAAGTATTGCTGCAAAAAACGCACTTGCCGCCACCTTATTTACTGGTTACTTCTGCTTTCCATATGCGCAGGTCGCTCATGCTTTTTAAACATGCGGGTATCCCGGTAATACCATACCCCTGTAATTATATGGTGACCAAAGAGCAGGTTAAAATAGCTGATTTTTTACCCACCAGCGATGCGTTATCTACCTGGGAAATTTATATTAAAGAGGTAGTGGGGTACGCAGTTAACTACTTTAAATAAACACACCGGCAAAAATTAAGCTTTGCCGGTGTGCCGCGAATTTATATCAGGTTAGATATTATCCAGCCAGTTCAGGTATCGCTTCGCCGCTATGCGGGTCAATTCGCTTTATCTTGAAATTAGTTACTGGTTTTACTACTAAAGGTATTTTTTCAACATAGGTTTCGCTGGTATCTAAACCAAAAGCTTTAGCTTCTGATTGTGCCAGTTTTTTAATACTGAAATAGCTGTTCAAAATAAATCCTTCAGCTATGCTGAACACATTGTTGTAGGATAGAAATTTCTCCAGTATAACAAAGCGAAAGTCGGAAACTATCTTGAATTTTTTTAATGACTCATATTTGCTGGTAATATCCAACTCTTTCCTGTGAAGCATATCCTCAACCACCTTTCTGAATAAAACATTAACACGGGGCTGTACCCGGAAACCCAGGCGAAAATCAACGCGTATTATTTTACCTGGTTCTACCTGGTCAACACTATATTCCAGGGTATAAGGCTCATCAGTGGTATCAATGTGAACGAACCAATACGTATCGGCCCGTTTCGGGCTGCGGCTCATGATAGAGTAAAGTATTTTTTCTTCTATTTGCTTGCTGTTGTTAGCCTTCGTTAAGTAGATCAACTGGCCCGCGTATTTGGAAATGCTTTCATCAGCGCTTAAGGCATTCAATAAAGGTATCTGCTCTCTCAGGTCAACAAAATGCAAAAAGCGGTTGTTGATCTTGCGGGCCCTGAACCATATATACATCGTATATATTAACCCGATCTCAAATACCACGAAGAATATCCGTTTCAACAATTTCACTGCGTTGGTGATAAAGAAAGAGAACTCGACAGTTAAAAACACGCATAATATAATGGTAACCAACCATAGGGGCCAGTGTTTAACATAGCGCATAAAGTACGACATCAATATAGTGGTCATGAGCATAGCAATGGTAATAGAAAAGCCATAAGCGGCCGTCATGTGTTCCGAAGTTTGGAAATACAAGGTCACGGCTACGCAACCAAAACACAACAGCCAGTTAATACTGGGTATATAAATTTGCCCGCGTATGTTCGAAGGGTATTTTATAGTGATGCGCGGCCAAAAGTTCATACTCACAGCTTCACTTATCAGGGTAAATGATCCGCTTATTAAGGCCTGGCTGGCTATACTTGTAGCCAGTGTTGCCAGGGCAACACTGGGTATCATAAATAAATGCGGGTAAGGCACAATCTGGTAAAAGGGGTTAATGTTATTGAAATCAGTATTTGAAGGCTGCGCTAACACCCATGCGCCCTGCCCCAGGTAATTTAACAATAAAGTGATCTTTACAAATATCCAGCTTACCTGGATATTTTTGCGGCCGCAATGCCCCAGGTCTGAATATAATGCTTCGGCACCGGTGGTACATAAAAATACCGCGCCTAACAACCAGAAACCTCCCGGATGTTCTGTTAGCAACACTACACCATAATAGGGGTTAAACGCTTTAATTATTGAGGGCATATGCATTAATTGTAATGCGCCTAAAGTACCAATCATTAAAAACCACATTAGCATAACGGGCCCAAAAGACGAGCCGACCACTTTGGTGCCAAATTGCTGAAAAAAGAAAAGCAGTAACATAATACCAATTACAATGCATATAATAAGGCCGCTGCCAGGTATAAATGAGGCTGATAATGCAGGCACGTTGCTTAGTCCTTCGATTGCTGAGGTGACCGAAATTGGTGGTGTAATAATGCCATCGGCCAATAAAGTGCCCGCGCCGATAATAGCAGGTATGGCCAGCCACTTACCATATCGCCTTACGAGGGCGTATAAAGAGAATATGCCGCCTTCCCCATGGTTGTCGGCCTGTAACGTGATAAAGATATATTTAAAGGTAGTTTGCAGGGTCAGTGTCCAGAATATGCAGGAAATGCAGCCTAATACAAAGGCCTCATTAATTTTACCGCCTTTACCGCCCTCAATTAACAGGCTTTGAAATACATACAGGGGCGATGTGCCGATATCGCCAAAAATAATTCCGAGGGTTATCAATAAGCCTGCAGCCGAGACTTTTTTAAGATGAGGTGTCATTTTGTTTGTTTGTTGATTTTTGTTTGTTGAATGATATTTATTTAATGTGTTAGGTGTTATTTATAACCAGTGAAAAGTAGAACCTGCTGCCATCGCCGGTTTCGCTTTCAACGCCGATGGCGCCGCCCTGGGCTTCAATAAAATCTTTGGCTATGGCCAGGCCAAGTCCGGTGCCTGTTTTATCAGGGTCAGCGCCGGGAACTTTAAAGTAGCGTTCGAAAATTCTGGATAAATACCTCGCGTCAATACCCTGCCCAAAATCTTTTACTGAAAATTCGATCATGTTCGCGCCCTGTTTTTTTACGGTCAGATTAATGGTTGATTTTTCGGGGCTGTATTTTACCGCGTTCGACAAAAGGTTGATAAGCACCCAGGTAGTTTTGTCGAGGTCGGCCATTACATTGGGCAACGTTTCGGGGCAAACTATATTTACAGCTACCTGTTTTTGCTCAGCCAGCGATTTTATCGCCTGTACCGCGTAGTTAACAATGTTCTTAGGATGCGTGCTGCCAAAGTTAAGATTAATTTTGCCAGTTTCAACTTGTGCAACATCAAGCAATTCGCCGGTTATTGATAATAGCCGTTGCGCATCGTCGTCAATGTTCCGCAATAATTGCTTTTGCTCACTGTTTACCGTACCCACCCGGTTGTCCTCCAATAATTTCAGGCTCATTTTTATAGATGAAATGGGTGTTTTCAATTCGTGCGAAATGGTGGCGATAAATGTGGTTTTGGCATCATTAAGCTGCTGAAAATCGGTGATGTTTTTAAGGATGATCACCTTGCCTATAACCTGGTTTTCGTTTATAACCTCCCATACTTCTTTTGCAAAATAGCTTTCGCGGTCATCGGCGTATATCTTCATTTTTTGGTGATCGTTTACCAGCATATTGCGCAGCAGGTCGTTTTCTAAAGCAACATTAGGCGCAAACTGGCCGGTGAGTTTATCCTCGGGCATACCAATTAAAACGCAGGCTACTTTATTAGCGAATATTATGAATTGCTTATCGTCAAGCCCAATAATGGCATCATGCATAGAGTTAATGATAGTCTCTATCCGTTTCTTTTCAAACAGAATGCTGGCGAGGTTGCTCGTTTCGTAATCATTTAGTTTGGCGGCCATCTGGTTAAAGGCGTTAGCTACCTCGCCAAACTCATCCTTCGATGTAAATTCAAGTCGTTTGTTATAGTTTTTATTTGCTATTTCCCTGATGCCCTGTATCAGTTCACGAACAGGATTGGCTACATAACCCGGAAAATTAACCACAAAACTAAAAGCGATCAGGAAGCAAAGCGAGCCGATCAATGAAACGATAACAATACCGCTACTTGCTGTGTTGGAAGCTGTATCATTTTTATGTTCGATGGCGCTCATGTTAAGCTGCATAATACCATACATATTGCCTTTCATTTTACTTTTTAATAATGCCGCAGTATTAGCATTATTTAACGTTAGTTTAAGGTGCTCAAAATTAACGCGCAGCGAATCAGCCAACCTTCCCTCGCCCCGTTCAG
>CAISKH010000661.1 GCA_903885865.1 uncultured Mucilaginibacter sp. | reverse complement strand
GAATCCTGCGCTCTAACCATCTGAGCTACCCCGCCGTTTTCGGTACCCCGAAAAAAGGTTTGCAAATATAGCAGAAATTCGTTTCCTTTAGAAAAAATGTTAATATTGCGGCCTGTGAGCCTTCAATTATAAACCCCTATGTCTGAAAAGAAAAAATTTAATATTGAGTATGAAATAAAATCATCTCCCAGAATACTCTATACCTTCCTTAACGAGCCCAATGGCCTCACTCAATGGTTTGCTGATGACGTTAGCATACGCGATCAGGTTTATACTTTTACCTGGGACGGAGAGCAGCAAACGGCAAAACTGCTGGCTATCAAAGAAAACAAACTGGTGAGGTTTAAGTGGATGGAGGACGAACCGCAATGTTATTTTGAAATGGAGATACTGCAGGATGACCTGACTAACGATGTTGCCCTTAGCATTACTGACTTTGCCACTGAAGAAACCATTGGCGAACGTAAGCTGATATGGGATAACCAGGTGCAATACCTGGTTAGTGTGCTGGGCGCATAAAAGGGCAAAAATTCCGTTAATTTGTACTGTGAAGAAGATACACCTTTTATTACTTAAATCATTTATAAGGCCATTTTTGGTGACCTTTTTGATAGTAATGTTTGTATTGCTGATGCTATTTTTATGGAAATACATCGACGATCTTATAGGTAAAGGGTTTGAATGGTACATTATACTGGAACTGATGCTATATGCCTCGGCTACAAATGTGCAAATGGCGTTACCGCTATCGGTACTGCTTTCTTCTATCATGACCTATGGCAGTTTGGGCGAAAATTACGAGCTGGTAGCCATTAAATCGGCCGGTATATCATTAAACCGCGCTATGTATCCCATGTTTATAGTGGTTCTTATATTAAGCATTGGCACGTTCTTTTTTTCTGATTATATGCTGCCCAAGGCCAATCTTAAATACTATTCTTTGTTGTATGATGCCCGTCAGCAAAAATCGGCCAATTTTTTTCCTGAAGGCGTGTTCAGCAATAGTTTTAATAATTATACCATCCGTATAATGCGGAAGGATGCTGATGGGCAAACCCTGCATGACATTACTATTTATGCAACGGACCCTAAGGAAAATTCTCACTATATGCTAATAGCAAAGCAGGGCAGAATGTACCGTTCAAATGATAATCATTACCTCATCATGGAGCTCGAAGACGGCGTAAAATATGAAGAAGATGCCGGCGGTACCGTCTATAACTCCAATCCTCGGCAAAAATTTACACGGTTTCGTTTTAAATCGGCACAAAATAAGCTTGACCTTACCGGGTTGCTCTTTAAGCGGACAGATGAAAGTGAGTTTAAAAACGCTTACCAAATGATGGACATCAAACAGCTGAAGGATACCATGAAGAATACCCAGCATTTAATAGATAGTACCCGCCTGGTTAATTATTCATTAATGACCGCCTATGTTAAGTATTTTTCTGTGCCTGCCAAATCAAACGAGATAAAAAAATATATTGAATACCGGCATAACCCAATGCGGGACGCGACCAATATGGAAAAGTCAAGCTACCTGGCCAACGCGCTTAGCGAAGTACGATCCATACAGGACCTGGTGAAAAATCGCGACCAGCGGTATAAAGACGCCTCGGCCAACATACATAGCGCCTCGGTGGAATATCAAAAAAAATATACCCTGTCGGCAGCTTGTCTTGCTTTATTTTTGATTGGCGCACCACTTGGGGCCATTATCCGCAAGGGCGGGCTCGGTTTACCGGTTGTGGTTGCGGTTGTTTTTTTCCTGATCTATTACATCATTGAAACCATTGGCGAAAAAGAGGTTAAGGCCGGCCATGCTTCGCCCTTTATCGGTATGTGGATAGCCATTATTATTTTAACGCCTATAGGTATATTTCTTTCTTATAAAGCCGCTAACGATTCTGTAATATTTGATGCCGAATTATACAAACGTTTTTTTAATAACCTTTTTGTGAAAGTGTTTAAGCGAAAGGTTAGGTTGTAGATCAAAGATTGGAGATTAAAGATTAGTGAATGTGCTAATACCTAATCTTTAATCTCCAATCTTTAATCTTTACATCTAACCGACCTTAATTTTTTTATTATCACATAAATTTGCGTATAATTAATCGGGCGTTAAAATCCATTGCGGTTATAGCTATAACAGCACTACCAAACCATATAAAATGCTAAATACCATACCAGAAGCTGTTGAAGCTTTACAAGCAGGTGAAATTATTATTGTTGTTGATGATGAGGACAGGGAGAACGAAGGCGATTTTTTAACTGCCGCCCGAAATGCTACTCCCGAAGCGATAAATTTTATGGTGCATCATGGCCGTGGTTTGGTATGCGCGCCAATAACCAGTCACCGGGCGCATGAGTTGGAATTGGAACCTATGGTTAGCCATAACACTACGTCGTACGAAACCAATTTTACGGTTTCAGTTGACCTAATAGGGAATGGCTGTACAACGGGTATTTCGGCTACCGACAGATCAAAAACCATAATGGCACTGATTGATCCGGCAACCACTCCCGGGGACCTGGGGAGGCCCGGTCATATTTTTCCGCTAATAGCAAAAAACGGCGGCGTATTACGCCGGGCCGGCCATACCGAAGCTACTATAGACCTTGCCGTTTTAGCGGGATTTGAACCTGCTGGAGTAATATGCGAGATAATGACCGAAAATGGCGATATGGCCCGCCTGCCCGAGTTGCTGCAGATGGCTAAGGAACTCGACCTGAAAATTATATCGATAAAAGACCTGATAGCCTACCGGTTAGATACCGAAACTTTAATAAAGAAAGAAGTAGCCGTAAAATTACCTACCGAATGGGGTGAATTTGAAATGATAGCTTACACGCAAGTAAATAATGGCGAACACCATATTGCTTTGATAAAAGGAACCTGGGAGCCGGATGAACCCGTGTTGGTACGGGTACATAGCTCATGCGTTACCGGCGATATTTTTGGCTCATGCCGCTGCGATTGCGGCCCGCAATTGCATAAGGCTATGGAAATGATAGATAAAGAGGGGCGGGGGGTAATTGTTTACATGAACCAGGAGGGCCGGGGTATTGGCCTAATCAACAAGCTGAAAGCCTACAATTTGCAGGAAAACGGATTTGATACCGTTGAGGCCAATATTAAATTGGGTTTTAAAATGGATCAGCGTGATTATGGTGTTGGCGCTCAAATATTACGCAGCCTGGGTATATCAAAAATGCGTTTAATGACTAACAACCCAAAAAAACGAGCCGGGCTGATAGGCTACGGGTTGGAAGTGGTTGAGAATGTGCCTATTGAAATTGTACCAAACCCGCATAACGAGGTCTACCTTAAAACCAAAAGGGATAAAATGGACCATACCATTCTGCGCGATCATTAATTTTCTTCATCTTCCCGGTTACCAGGCACCAAAGGAGTTGTGGTTGCAGTTGGCGTGCTTGCCGGCGACGGCGCAGTATTGGCAGGTTTATCAACCCGCGGTTTCAAAAAAAGAAGGCTTCTGAAAAACTCCCATGGAGTATCAAAATCTTTTTGATAAACCAGCCCCAGCCCGTTCACATATTGAACAGTTAATTGGTCGATGGTATTTAAGGTAGTGGTGTTTAAAACGCGGTACGAATACCGGGCCGTAAGCGTGCCATTTGCCCGGATAAGGTAGGATGCTTCAAAATCTTTGGTGAGGTTATTAAAGTTTGAATTTAACAAACTGCTGCTGTTATTAAACAGGTTATTACTGTTAGCGCTGGTATTAAACAAACTCCCGTTAATTATCAGCCTCTCTTTAAAAATTCTAAATGTGGCACTGGCATCGTTAAACGAGCGAATGTTCACGTCAACATTATGTATATTTTGATTTAAAACACTGTTAAACCTGTTTAAAAACAACTCGCTAAAAGCGGTACTTGCTGTATTAACTACCTGGTTGGTTAAACTGCCATTGTTATTTCCTGATGCAAAACTCCTTGTCGCTATAATGTTGAATGCCTGTTTGCTTCGGTTATTATTATCGGCCAGGTAAGTTCCGAGGTCATCCTTGATGGAAGGGTCAGTCGGGAAAGTAAAATTGAAATCCATATCGGGATGCAACAGCGTTTTGGTAAGGATCACTTCGGCCTGTACCAATACCTGCTCATTACCTTTAGGCGATTGAAAACCAGCCGCAGTATAAAGCGGCGAAATGTCGGTACGCACTTCGTAAATAGCTTTCAGGTTAATTTCGGCATTCGCCGGGTCGCCCGACCATCGGATGGTTCCCCCCTGGTTAACCACAAAATTTTTACTGATAAAGTTTTTGGCCGCAAATTCAAATTTACCCGATGTGATCAAAAAACTGCCTACCATGTCAAAATCGCCCAGGCTGTTTATATGCATGTTTAAATTTGTTGCCTGCCCCACTCCCGTCAGTTTGCCCAGGTCTGTAGTTATTATTACCGTTGTTTTTTCATCGGCGGTTAAATCGAAATTCAGGGTAACGCCGTTAAATGCTTTTACTTTAGTGGCGTTATATCCCGTAGTATCCTTATGGCTCTTAAAGGTTATAAAATCATAATCACTAACTGTTGACGATGTATTTAGCGGAATGTTAAATACCGTACCGGCTTCTGTTGTGGCTTTAATATCAATATTCATGTTATCAATCGGCCCGTTAAATTTAAACTTGCCGGTGGCATAAGCTGTGCCAAAATACAGGTGATTATCTTTAAATGTAGTGTTTAAAGCCATTAGGTTTTTAGCCGTCAACTCAGCATTAATGGTTGGGGTTGATAAATTGTTCAGATCTACGGTCCCGTTAACAGTTCCCTGGCCGCCATGCATATCTTTTAACACCAGGTCACGAATGTTAATAACGCTGTTGGTTACATTGATCTTATCACTAACCGTATAAGGTGTTTTTAAATAATTTATAGTAATGCCGGTACTATCTAAATTAATATCGCCGTTTAATTGAGGTTTTGCTAATGATCCCGTTAGTTTCAGATTAGTAGATAGGGTGCCTTTAACATCCGATACCAGGCTTTTAATAAAAGGCTCAAAAATTATAGCTTCAGTTTGGGTCATTTTAACATCAAAATCAAGTTTATCGCCTTGTTCTTTCCCCAGGTAATAAGTGCCGCCAATTTTAAGTGTTTCCAGCCCTCTGTTCAATATATTTAAGTTTACGTTGGCCCGGCTACGTGCATTATCAAGGCTCGATACAATTTTTATATTGCCGACCAATGTTTTATTCATTTTAAATGAATCAATATTCAAATGCGCGTCAACCCCCGGGTTTTTAAGAATAGAGGAAAGCAATACATCGCCGTTAAGCGATCCTTTTAACAGTATGTCAGATGTTTTGGTGAGCTGATCAAAGGTGCCCATGCTAAACTTATTAAACGAAACCTTTAATTTATCTTCAGGTTGATCAGAAATAAACCCATCTATAAATACTTTTTGCTGCCCGTTGGAAAGCTCAAAGCCCGATATCTGTGTTTTATTGTCGAGTAGCCGTATTCTTACCTGTTCCTGCAATCTCCATTTCTGGTGCTCCAATACAATGTCTGATGGAAGCAAACTAAGTTTGGCAATTGTATCGCGGCCAAATTCAACCAGGCCATAAAGGTCCAGCTGGTTCGTGGCATCTTTATCGGCGAGTTTTACGTTGAACTTTACGCTGTCCTTATTTACAAAATTGTTAATATCAATATTTTTAATGAACAGGCTATCTGTAAGGTCTACCCGGCTTAATGATACGTTAAGACTTAACTGGTCATCGGCAGTACTTTCATCCAGGATAAAGTTGTGAAAGATAATTTTTTTATATTTTATCGTTTTAATAAAGCCATTAATAGTCGCTGTTTTATCAGCCGAATTAAATTTACCAACAAAGGTACCCTGCTCCGGTATTTTAATATCGGGGGCGAAAATAGCCATAAGCGGGTCTATGTTTTTTAACTTTAAATCAAATTTAAAATTTTGCGGTTTAGGCGTACTGATCTCGGTGTTTAACGATGGTATATATTTTTTAACAATGGTTTTAAAATACGAAGGCAGCGTAGCCAGGTCATAACTGCCCTGCATATCCAGGTCGGCTGCGTCTGATTTAAGGGCGATAATCCTTGAGTCCCCTTTGCCGCTGGCAGCAAAGTACACCGAATCAAGCAAATAATTATTACGCGGATCGATTACCCTGATAGGCGAAAGCATTATATAGCCTTCAAAATTTTTAAGGTCGTTGCCCGAGAACCTGGTTTTTAATTCTGTGCTCAGGGTAATGGTATCTTTAATCAAATTCAAGGTGTTCAGGTGCGCATTCTTAACCGTTGCCGAAAAATCATATAGCGGTAATTCAGGGTTAAGGTCAAGGCTCCCTATTCCATTAAAGTGAATGTTTTTATCATTAATGGCAAGTTTAGCATCAATTTTTTTATTTATAAAAGTACCCTCTACCGCTACGTTTTGGTACTGGTAACCTTTAAAATCAATGTAGCTGATAGAGGCATTTACATTTTCATTTAAATTTTTAAGCGCGTCGCCGCTGCCATCAACGGTAGCATTAAAAGTTGTACGGCCCAGGGTGTTGTCGTCAAGCAAGGTGCCCAGGTCAAAGTCATAAGCACTTATTTTACCCTTGTAAGCAGGTGTGCCCGCTTTATTTATTTTCAGGTTAATATTAGGGTCCAACCTCCCCAATTTAGTTTTAAAAGTGCCGGCAGCCACAAAATTGTTAGGCGATCCGGTAAAGCTTCCTGAAAAACTAATATTGCCAAATTTTGAAATAATATCGGGCATTTTAGCATTTGGCTTACCTGTAAAGTGGCTATATAAGAAGTCGAGATCCTTTTTGTTGGTGGCAAGCTGGTCAAACTTCAGTTCCATGGAAATTTTATTCATGTCAGGTAGTCCTTTTAAATTAAAATCTCCCTTAATAAAAGTAGCCTGCCCTGCGGTAACCGTTAAATTTTTCGCCTTTAAATTATTTACCTCGCCCTGGATGTGCCCGTTAATACCCAACTCAAAGTTTACTTTGTTTAAGCCTGAAAAATAGGCGATATCGGATGATGAAATATGTGATGATTTAAGATCGCTATTAATGCGCACCTTGTTCACAAAATCATCAAAGTCGTTAAATGATTTGAAACTGGCGCTTAAATAATCTTTCAGTACTGACCTTTGGGTTTGAATCAGCATATGCTGCAACAATATCCGGTTGGTATCAATTGTGGCATTTGTGGTGAGGTTTTTTAAATAGAAACCACTTTTTTCTCTTAGTGTTAAATGCCGTATATCCCCCTTAAACAAATGGTGCGCAATATCAATATTGTTTACAACCGTGCTGAAATTTTTTACGTCGAGATCGTTAAAATTTATTCCGCTTACCTTTTCATTCCTTAACTGGTTTTTATAACGGAAATGAAAGTTATTAATGGCAGCTTTTTCAAATATTATCGTCCAGGGGGTACTTTTTGTTTTTGCCGTAGAGGTAGATTTTAAGCTGTCTAAAATAAACTGAGCATTGCTTACATTGCCCTTCATGTTTTTTAAATAGACGGAACCATTGTCAAGCTGTATCAGTTTAAAATCTATCTTGTGATTTTTTATACTGCTGAAAAGATAGAAGCCATTCAGGTCAACAGTTAGCTTTGGCGTACTTACAAGGGTGTCTTTTTGTTTGTCGAGTACGTAAAAATCTTCCAGCACAACAGACGAAAAAGGCTTAATATACAGGCTTTTTATAGCGACCTCGGTGCCCAGTTTTTTTGATAGCCAGGAGGTAGCCTTTTTAGCCGCCCATGTTTGTACGGGCTTATACTGAAACACAAGCATCAATATGCTCACCATTAAGAGCAGGAGCAACACGATACTTAACGTTATTTTTAGTACTTTTTTAATAACTTTGGGTTTTAATTGTTGGTTTGTTGGATTGCTGAATTGTTGATTGGTTTAGTGTACTGTTTAACATTCAATAAATTCAATAAATTCACTCATTCAATATAACGTGCCTGTAATTTTAGGAATCGAATCTTCATGCGATGATACCTCTGCTTCAATATGTGCTGATGGTACAATATTAAGTAATATTGTTACTAACCAAGCCATACACGAGGCATTTGGAGGCGTTGTCCCTGAGCTCGCCTCAAGGGTTCATCAGCAAAATATCGTTCCTGCCGTACAACAAGCATTATTAACCGCAAAAGTAAGCAAAAATGCTATTGATGCAGTAGCTTTCACACGCGGCCCCGGACTTTTGGGTTCCCTGCTGGTTGGCGTGTCGTTCGCTAAGGCTTTTGCAATTGCAAAAAGTATTCCAATTATAGAGGTTAACCATATGCAGGCGCATGTACTGGCGCATTTTATTGGCGATAATAAGCCTTTATTCCCATTTTTATGCCTCACCGTATCAGGCGGGCATACCCAGATTGTGTTGGTGAAGGATTATTTTGATATGGAAGTTGTCGGTCAAACACTCGATGACGCCGCTGGCGAGGCTATGGACAAAACCAGCAAAATATTGGGGTTACCCTATCCCGGCGGACCGCTGATAGATAAATACGCCCGTTTGGGAAACCCCGATGCCTACCTTTTCCCCGAGCCGCAAATACCCGGGTTTAATTTTAGCTTTAGCGGGTTAAAAACATCCATATTATATTTTATAAGGGATAATATGGCGCTTAACCCTAATTTTATAACCGAAAATTTAAATGATATTTGCGCCTCTGTTGAAAAACGGATAGTTACTATATTATTGAATAAGCTGCAAAAAGCCGCGCAGTTTTATGGTATAAAACATATAGCTTTGGCAGGGGGCGTATCAGCCAATACCGGGTTGCGGCGGGGGCTACGAGAACTGGGCGAGAAAAACGGCTGGAACTGCTTTATACCCGAAATGCAATACTGTACAGACAATGCCGCCATGATAGCCATAGCCGGGTATTATAAGTTTTTAAAAGGCGATTTTGTAGGGCAGGATGTTGCGCCGCTGGCAAGATACCCCCTAACCCCCTGAAGGGGGGAACAATTAAGGATGTTTTTATATTTATTTAGAATGGAAATTAATTCAATACGCACATTTAACTCCCCCTTCAGGGGGCTGGGGGGTATATGACCGCTCCTTCACTCATATTCTGGCTAATTTTTGTATTACCACTTGTTGCATTCCTGATCTGGCTAATGCGCCAGGATAAACGCTCGGGCTGGATAGGGCTCATCGTTTTGGCTGTTACCGTTATCGGGGGGATTATCTGGATGTATTTGAAAACGGGTGGCAAGTAATTGTTTAAACGCGATTTTTACAATTAACTTCATCAGGCATTGATTTTATTGATATTAACCTATTGCTACACATTATATAATCAATTACTTTTGCACGTACTACAATAACAATAGATATGGCACATCACCCAAAAACAGAAAAAGAAAATTACAATAACATTTATTACCCGGTAGGCCTGGTAACCGGCCTTTTTGTTGGCGTTGTAATAGGCACTAGCCCTTTATGGATATTGGTAAGCGGAATTATAGGGCTATTGTTTACTGCCTTTTTTGTGCAGGTATTGGCTAAAAGCGGTGAAGAGGCCTGATACTGAACTGCCCTCATTTATACGCAACTGGAACCAGTTTTACGGCATTGTAGCCGGGTGGCTGGTTTTTTTAATTATTATATTCTGGCTCATTACCCTTTACTTTAAATGAGCTTAACCGACTGGATCGTTCTTG
>CAISKH010000660.1 GCA_903885865.1 uncultured Mucilaginibacter sp. | reverse complement strand
TTTATTTCCGCCTGCAATATGTTGCAGTCTATCGTTAAATCTACTTTTCCGTATACTGCAACTTTAATGATCCCTGCCAGCGCCCAGCCCAACAAAAGTTATTCTGCAGTAAGTTTGGCTACAAGCCTTGACCAGAGTTTTTCAAAAAGCGGCAATAACGCGAATAGGGTTAGCGAGGTAAGTATTATTTCGGCCAAACTGCAATCAACAACCCCGGCTGATTTCAATTTAGGTGATTTGAAGTCGGTAAAGATATATATGTCAAAAGAGGATGAAAAAGATGAAGTTTTAGTTGCCTCGCGCACCGATATAGCACCCGGCACGGGTAATGTGATGACTTTAGATATAGATAATTCACATTTTTTAGACCCCCTAGTACGTGAACGCGATATACGAATAAAAATGGTTTATGAATTGCGCAAAAAAACAGGGGTTGATGTAAGCGTACACCTGGTACTGGGGCTTAATGCCTATCCGGCGAAAGAATAATTACTTTATCAGTTTATTATCCCTATCCGGGAATACCGAAACAGGCTCATATTTACGTGCTTCATCCATGTCCAGATAAGCGAACGACATAATAATTACAATATCCCCCACCTGGGCCAGCCTTGCTGCCGCTCCGTTCAAACATATAATTCCGCTGGCACGCTCGCCTTTTATTACATAAGTTTCAAAACGGGCGCCGTTATTATTGTTCACCACCTGCACTTTTTCGTTGGCAATAATATTTGCTTCATCCATCAAATCCTCATCAATGGTAATACTGCCCACATAGTTTAGCTCGGCCTGCGTTACTTTAGCGCGATGAATTTTTGATTTTAATACCTCGATAATCATTGGGCAAATTTAGTGTTTTTATTAGTTGATGGTTCATAGATCATAGTTCATAGCCACCTTACCTTCCTTAATTATCACATTTCTGTAATAATCCCTATACCATGAACTATGATCTATGAACCATCAACCAATAAGCACATTATCAATCAATCTCGTTTTCCCCACCTTCGCGGCAACCAGGGCTACTATTTTTTTGGTGTTATTATCTGCGGAGTGCAGGGTATCGCCATCGGCAATTTCAAAATAGGCGAGCTCAACACCGGGCTCATCCCTAATAGCTTTTTCAGCATCATGTTTTAACCGCTGTATATTATTCGGGTTAAAATTTTGCTTTACCCAATGCAATGTTTTTGACAAGATCAGCGCGTGTTGCCGGTCATCGGGAGTTAAATGGATATTTCTTGAGCTCATAGCCAGGCCATCAGGCTCGCGTTGTATAGGGCACATTACCAGATTAACGGGGAAATTCATTTCGGCAACCATATGGCTGATGACCATGAACTGTTGATAGTCCTTTTGGCCGAAAAAAGCTGTATCCGGCTTGATCAGATCAAATAGCTTATGCACCACGTGTGTAACGCCCTGGTAATGCCCCGGTCTGAATTTTCCTTCCAGCATACCCTCGAGTTCGCCTATGTTCAAATGCCAACTCTCATTGTCGGCATATAGCTCGCTTACGGCAGGGTTAAACAAAATATCGCAATTAATCTGTTCTAACTTTTTTATATCATCGAGTATAGGACGGGGATAGAGCTCAAGGTCCTTTGGGTCATTAAATTGCTTCGGGTTAACAAAAATACTACATATTACCGCCCCTCCCCGCCTTTGCGCCTCTTGTATTAACGATAAATGTCCCTGGTGGAGCGCACCCATGGTAGGCACCAGGTTAATAGCAGCACCACTGGCCTTTAATTGTACCAAATATTGCCGAAGTTCGTTTGCAGTGGTAAAAATTTTCAATGTAATGTATTATAAAAGCTGGCGAAGTTGCACAAATCATTAAAAATAACCAAAACTTAGTTGTGTAATTGATGGAAAGTTCATATATAATGCTTATATTTGAAAACTCAAATTTTTTGGGTTCTTACATAATTTAAATTCTGATTTGGAGATGGGTAAATCTAAGCTTTTGTTTATAACTCATGAAATGTCGCCTTTCCTTGAACTCTCAAAAATTTCTGAAATCACACGTCAGCTTCCGCAGGCCATGCAGGAGAAAGGGTACGAAATTCGTATCCTGATGCCGCGTTTTGGAAATATTAATGAGCGCAGGAACCGACTTCATGAAGTGATCAGGTTATCAGGAATGAATATCATTATTAATGATAACGATAATCCGTTGATTATAAAGGTTGCATCTATCCCGGCGGCGCGTATGCAGGTGTATTTTTTAGATAATGAAGAATACTTCCAGCGGAAGCATGTGTTTGAGGATAAGGATGGCGAATTTTACGCTGATAATGATGAGCGTATGATTTTCTTTTGCAAGGGTGCATTAGAAACAGTTAAAAAACTAGGCTGGGCGCCTGATGTAATTCATTGCCATGGATGGATGAGTGCCCTTGTTCCGGCATATTTAAAAACCAGTTTTAAGGATGACCCTACCTTTAAAAATTCAAAGGTGGTTTATTCTATTTACGAGAATGATTTTACCGGACAGATGAATGATGATTTTTCGCGTAAAGCCGTTATGGGCGATATGACCGAAAAGCATACAGCTATTTATAAAGCCGGTACAAATTCAGCGTTGCATGAAGGCGCTATTTACTATAGCGACGGAATAGTGCTTGGCAGCGACAATATTGATGAAGATGTGTTAAATAATGTTAAAAACAGCCATAAATCTATTTTAGAATTCAATTCTACTTCAGATTTCGAAAATTATTACAATTTTTACGACGAAATTGCCAATGAGGAATTGGTGAATGTTGTATAAGCTTTGAGATCGTATATGAAATTTTTCAAATTAGACTTATTAACCCTGTTGATAAGTCTTTTTATTTTGAGTAGCTGTAAAAATCAGGATACCATTGGTTTGGGTGTAAATTTATCAAACCAATTAAACGGTAACCTTATAGACACTTCAACCATTGTAATTAATACTATTAGGGAAGATAGCGTTGTAACCAGCGCATTGCCGGCTACGCCCTTATCTTATTTTAAAGACCCGGTATTTGGTACAACGGAATCTAATTTAGCTATCGACCTGAATTTACCCGGTAGCATGGCCTATACTATTCCGCCGGGAACTATAAATATTGATTCGGCTTTGTTGGTATTAAGGTATGCCCCCGGTTTTTATGGCGATTCAATAGCATCCCGGTACAAAGTAAATGTTTACCAGCTTAATGAAAGGCTGTTTGCTAGTTCCGTCTATCTCAATACAAAACACTGGAATTACAACAGTTCGAATTTACTGGGTTCTAAATCATTTTTTTCAAGAACAGGCGATAGTATAAAAATCATTAATCCCGTAGCCGGAGGCCCTGACACCCTTGTAAAGGTTCCCCCGCAGTTAAGAATACCGATAGATCCGGCCTTTATATATAGAATACTATATAATGCAACAGCCAATCAGCTGAACTCAAATCTTATTTTTAAACAAAATGTTAAAGGTTTGTACGTAACCCTTGATAAAAACCAATCTGGTCCGGGCGGTACATTTATGTTTGCCTTAGATTCTGCTGCGGCTGTACAAATCTATTACAAGAATAACGCCGGCACCGCTATTGATACTGTTGTATTATCATTGCCCAGCACTTTGCATGCTGCCGAAATTAAACATACCTATTCACCTGCAATTCAAACGGAACTTAACAATACCACTACTTCACGAAAAACATTTTATTTGCAAGGCCTGGCAGGTTTAAGAGCTAAAATAAGTTTTCCGTATCTTAAAAATATTGTTAAAACTTTAGGTACTGATATTGTAATAAACAGGGCCGAATTGGTAATTAGCGCAAATCCGGGCTCGACCATACCCTTTATGCCGATACGTAAATTAGCTATATACAGATACGACCTTGCCAACCAGCGGACATTGATTGAGGATGCCGCGCCTTCGGACCCCCGGGCATTTGGCCCCACCGGTCTCGGAGGTTTTTACAATGCCCCAACACAACAATATCATTTTGTAATAACTGCATATATACAGGACCTGATGCGCGGCCTGGCTCCCGACCTGGGTACCTTTATTGGCGTAGTTCCGAATGACCTGAACAACGGCGTAGCAACTACAGCACAGGTTGATGGCAGAACATTTGCAGTAGGGGCAGACAAAACATCTCCTTACCGATTGAAGCTGAATATTATCTACACTAAAATAGCAAAATAATAGTTATCTCTGTATAAAAATGCAGGTTAGTTAATATTCAGTTAATTTAATTGATATTATCATATACCTGACTATTTTTGTAAATTACTCATTAATTTTTTTAATATATGTGCGGAATTGTAGGCTATATTGGCTATAGAGATGCTTATCCGATAATTATCAAGGGATTACACCGCCTGGAATACCGGGGATATGATAGCGCCGGTATTGCTTTGTTTGATAAAGGACTTAAGGTTTATAAAAAAGCAGGTAAGGTTCGCGACCTTGAGAACTTTGTTAAGGATATAAAAATGACGGGAACTATTGGCATGGGCCATACCCGTTGGGCAACCCACGGCGCCCCAAGCGATCGTAATTCACACCCCCATTCGTCAGGCAACCGCAGGCTCACCATTATTCATAACGGGATAATTGAAAATTATGGTGTTATAAAAGAAACTTTATTAGCTAAAGGGCATGTTTTTAAAAGCGATACTGATACCGAGGTGTTAATACACCTGGTTGAAGATATCGAGCAAGAAACCAGCCTTGGCCTCCTTGAAGCGGTTAGGATAGCGTTAAATAAAGTTATAGGCGCTTACGCTATTGTTATAATGAGCGCCGACGAACCTGACGTATTAATAGCAGCGCGCAAAGGCAGTCCAATGGTAATAGGCGTGGGAAAAGGTGAATATTTTGTAGCCTCGGACGCGACGCCAATTGTTGAGTACACCAAAAATGTGATCTATTTGAACGATAACGAGATAGCTTATATACACCGAAACGAGCTATTGATAAAAAATATTGATAATACTATTCAAACTCCATACATATATGAGCTTGATATGAAGCTGGAAATGTTGGAAAAAGGTGGTTATGATCACTTTATGCTAAAAGAGATATATGAACAACCCAGATCAATACTCGATTGTATGCGCGGCCGTATCTATCCCGAGCAAGGAAAGGTTCAGTTAGGCGGCATAAAAGAATATAAAGAAAAACTAAAGAATGTCGACCGGATAATTATAGTGGCCTGCGGTACTTCATGGCACGCGGGGCTTGTTGGTGAATATTTGATAGAAGAGTACGCTCGTGTTTCGGTTGAAGTGGAATATGCTTCTGAATTCAGGTACCGCAATCCTATTATTACCGAAAAAGACCTGGTAATTGCTATTTCACAATCAGGCGAAACGGCCGATACTATGGCCGCACTTGAACTGGCCAAAGAAAAAGGCGCTACCATTTTTGGTATATGTAATGTGGTTGGCGCTTCTATCCCCCGCATTACCGACGCCGGGGTTTATACCCACGCGGGACCCGAAATTGGGGTAGCTTCAACTAAGGCATTTACCGCACAAGTTACCGTTTTAACGTTAATGGCATTTTACATTGCCGAGTTAAGGGGTACTATAACACAAAGTAAATTAGTAGAATATTTGACCGAACTAAAGGAAATACCAACATTGGTTGAACGCACACTAAAATGCAACGACCATGTTAAACACATAGCAGCCATTTTCAAAGACTCGAACAACTGCTTGTTTTTAGGCAGGGGCAGTTCCTTTCCGGTTGCGCTTGAAGGAGCATTAAAGCTTAAAGAGATATCCTATATACATGCCGAAGGCTATCCGGCTGCCGAAATGAAACACGGCCCTATCGCATTAATTGATGATGAATTGCCCGTTATATTTATTGCCACAAAAAACTCATCTTATGAAAAAGTGGTTAGCAATATACAGGAAGTAAAAGCCCGTGGTGGCCATGTTATAGCCATCGTTTCTGAAGGGGATGTTGATGTAAAAAATATGGCCGAGTATGTAATTGAAATACCTCAAACAAACGAAGCTTTTGTACCCTTGCTGGCAACTATTCCATTGCAGTTGCTGGCATACCATATAGCTGTAATGAGGGGTTGTAATGTTGACCAACCCCGTAACCTGGCAAAATCTGTTACGGTAGAGTAACACCGCACTTATTATCTACAATAATATTATAATAGTTAAAATCAATTTTTATTTATATTTGAATAGATTTTATCTATATGACTATAGTTCAGCTTGAATATCTTGTTGCTGTTGATACATACAGAAGCTTTGTGGTAGCAGCCCAGAAATGTTTTGTTACCCAGCCCACACTTAGTATGCAAATACAGAAACTGGAAGACACATTGGGGGTAAAACTATTTGACCGGAGCAAACAACCTGTAACGCCAACCGAAATAGGTATCGATATTATATACCAGGCCAGGATGGTACTGGCAGAAAGCGAAAAGATAAAGGAGATAGTTTCTGACCGTCAAAAAGAATTATCCGGCGAATTGAGAGTTGGGATAATACCAACCATATCACCCTATATATTTCCTAAAATACTGCATGGTTTTAGTGAAAAATATCCACAGGTAAAGGTAAGTGTGTGGGAGCAAACCAAAGAGCAGATCATTCAGCAGTTAAAATCAGGAACGTTGGATTGCGGTATATTATCAACCCCTCTGCATGAAAGCAGTTTAACTGAAATACCTGTTTTTTATGAAAACTTTGTGGCTTATGTATCTAAGCATAGCAAGCTATCAAAAAAGAAAAGCATTGTTACTGACGATATAGATATCGACGAGATATGGGTACTTAATGAAGGACATTGTATGCGTGAACAGGTTTTAAATATTTGCCAGCGGCGAAAGTCAACGAAAGGCTTCCAGCATTTCGAATACAATACCGGAAGTATTGAAACGCTAAAGCGCATGGTTGATCAAAATAACGGCGCCACAATTTTACCCGAACTTGCATTGGCCGATCTTACCGACAAACAAATGGATAAAGTACGTTACTTTAAATCGCCTGAACCAGCAAGGGAGGTAAGTTTGGTTATTCAGCGTAATTTTTTAAAACGCCGCATGATAGAAGCGCTAAAAAACGAGATATTGGAATTTGTGCCCAAACGGCTGAAGAATAAAAAGAAAAAAGAGGTAATGGTGTTTTAATAGTGTTTGGGTTACTATTTGCCTGTTTTATGTGGTGTGGCATCCGGCATAGATTTGATTGAAAGTTTTTCTAACAACGCTTGCTGCGCCGAAAGTACAAAATCGCCGAAAGAGGTTTGGGGGATTTCGAAGCCAAATACTTCGAACAGAAATGATGCGGATTCTGCGTGGTTGGTTTCTTTTATTTTTATATCCGTTCCTTTATCCTTTGCATCCTTGCAACTTTTTATTTTCCTTGTAGAAAGCATTTTACAGCTTTTAGTGGGCGCATTTATTTTTACCCCGGCAAGCACACCACCGCAATAATAAAGATTAAGTGCAAAACTCAATGCCATAACTATATATAGCCTGGTTAAAAAAATTGCAACTGATCTTTTTGTCATAAAACAAATTTAGTTTTTAACTTATACATTATCAATAGTTTCAATAAAAAACTATACAATACCATTATTTTATTTAGGCCCGGACATTTTTGGCCTAACCATTATTGTACATCACGGTTACGCCATACTATTATCTGCCAAAAAACTTCGGCGCTAAGCAGGGTAATAAGTGCAAATAAAGCCGGTTTAATAGTTTCAGTGGTTGACGAAAAAGCACCCCCCAGCGCAACAAAATAAACTGTGGCAGGTAATATCAATACCAGACAAAGTCCGGCAACATTAAGTGGTATTTTAAACGGACGGTGGGTATCGGGCTCGTTCATGCGTAGTTTAATAAGGGCAATATATTCTAAACACAGGCCAGCGCCATAAACTGTAACATCAATGATGAGCAGGTCGGTAAAGGTCCATAATATCATCAGACTTACAATTATTGAACAAATAATAATAGAAACATAAGGGGTTTGAAAACGCGGGTGCAGCCGGTTAAGCCGTTCGGGCAAAAGGCTGTCTTGGGCCATTACCTGGGGTACGCGCGATACCGATAACAATACTGCCGCATATATACCAAGCGTGCTGGCCATACCTCCCAACGCCAGTAGGGCCCCCAGCCAATGCCCTGCTATCAATGTTCCCAAAGCCGGAAACCCGTTTTCGGTTAACTTGGTGGGGTTTATTCTGCTTAACTGCGCTACCCATATCACGAGAAAATAAATAACAATAACTATTGCAAATGCTATGAACATGGAAACCAGGTAAGAGCGTATCGGTTTTTCAACCTCTTCTGCATAAGTAGTTGTATTATCCCAACCCAGGCAGTTCCACATAACCGTATATAACGCCATACCTATGGACGGAAACGCTACATTTTTTAAAGATGGCGAAGGGATAAATAAGCCGCCGTTATGGTGATAAAAAGCCAATCCGAAAAGTATAATAAATGGGGTAAGCACAGCAGCGCTTAAAAATAATGAGACTTTGCCCACAGGTACAATACCTGATATATTGAGCCCCGCCGAGGCCCATATAATAAACAGGCAAACCGGCACTTTATATAAGTCAAGGCCGGGGAAAAAGAAGGAAGCGTATTGTACAAATAAAACAGGGTATATCGCGAGGTCAACAAAGGTATATAGCCACGTCCACAAGCCCTCGTAAAAACCCCAGCGTGTTCCTAAAGCGTATTTTACCCATTTATAATAACCCCCTGTTACGGGCATCATGCTGTTTAATTCTAACACAGTAAAAATAGCAGGCACATCCCATAATAATGGTGTAATTAAAAGCAGCAGCAAAGCGCCATGCTGCCCGGCATAAGCAAGCAAAGGCTCCAGCCCGTATGGGCCGCCCGAAACAGTAAAAAATATGACAGCTACCAGCTGTACCGGGCGGATCTTTCTTAAATAGCGTGTATTGGGCATATAGCTTATAAAAATATTATTTATGCCTTAATAAAAAAGAATTTTTTTACCCGGCGAAAAGTTAAAATCAGCCCCCATATTTAACTTTTAATTAAAAAAAAGGAGACTAGAAGCACCCTCACCAGCATTCTGCTGTTTTAATTTGTACCTTTAGTTATAAACATATATTAATAACTATTGTGGAAAATAAATAAGCCATAAAGTTCTTATAATTAAGCAATTGTTATAAACGACGTTGGCAATATATTATAAGGAATGCTACAAACTTCACAATAATTTAACCATCAAACCCAAAAATTTATTTAATTAAAAGAAATATTTAGAACTTATTTTTAACCTATGTAACACTTATATATAAATAACCGTAAAAAGGAGTGCCTGTTAATTAATAATACGGTTTGTTATGTGTGCGTTTGTACTACCCCCAGGAAAAACAAAGATATTTAGCTGCATTTTACTGCCGGTAACGGTCTGCGTTGCCTTTACCCTAAAAAAAGAACTTGTTACTACGCATACGCTTGCATCCGGCCCCCAGGATACAACCATTTCGGTTTGCGGTACAAGCACAACACTACACACGGTAGCGGTTGCGGGTTATTCAAATCCCACGTGGAACGATGGTTCAACAGGCACTTCTTTAACAGTTAACAGTTCGGGCGATTACTGGTGGCAGGTTACAGGGGCCAGTGTGGTAACCAATGGCGATTTTTCGGCATCTACAGCAACTCCGGCAAGCCGCGGGTTTACCAGCGCCTATACTTATATGACTACTGCAAGCCCCTGCCCCGGTTGCTGCTGCGGGGCACTGAGTTCGGAAGGCACCTACTCTGTAAATACAAACCCACACAACCTTCATACTCAGTTTACCTCATTTGGCGACCATACAACCGGAACAGGAAAAATGCTGATCGTAAATGGCGCGGCAACAGCCAATGTAACGGTATGGACCCAAAACATTAATATTTTACCAAATACCGACTATGTTTTTTCTGTGTGGGCAACATCGGCCAACCCGCAAAGTCCCGCTATTTTACAATTTTCAATAAATGGCAGCCCGCTTGGCAGCACTATAAATCTTTCATCGACACTGGCAGATGGTGTATGGCAATATTTCACCACTACGTGGAACTCGGGCGCCAACAGCGGTACGCTGCCTATCGCTCTTGTTAATCAGAACACAGCATCTGGCGGCAATGATTTCGCGGTTGATGATATTGTATTCGCACCCGTTTATCGTCAAAATATACATGTAACGTTAAACCCCATACCTGTGTTGGCATTAACCAGCCCCCATACTGCATGCGGGGTTTACGACCTCACCAAAACAATCGTTGGGTATGATACAAGCACTTATAATTATTTTTTTAAAGACGGTTTGGGTAATACCATTACCCCGGCAAATGCACAGGTATTGAGCCAAAGCGGCACCTATACCATAACTGAACAAAACAAAGTAACAGGCTGCACATCGCTGCCACAACAAACAACAATTACTATTAACCCCAACCCGCAAAAACCGGGTATAACATCTTTATAACAAAAACATTATTGACTCAGACCATTTAATTATTACTAACATGAAAAAGCTCAACTTACTAACCCCCATCCTGATCGCACTATTGGTTTTTACGGCCAATATTGTATTTGCACAGATTGCTGGACCCAGTGATGCAATCTCGGCACCGCCGGCAACGTCTGCCGATGCAGGGAAAATAGAATGTTATGGTTCACCCATTTCTCTATCGGGCCCGCAGGACGTGGGCGGCGTAGACTTTACTAAATATCACTGGTACAAAATTGACGCGACCGGGACCGCCCAGCTAGTAACCGCTATGACAGGCAGAACCTATACAGAAACATCAGGGGCCCCGGGTTACTACAACTACCAGGTAGTTACCGAAAATGCAAACGGCTGTACATCGCCAATTTCTGATGTGTTTAAAATATATGTTCTGCCGCAGTTAACGGTTGCTATTACTACACCTACAAGTTCAATGTGTGCTATTGCTTCCAGCGCGAGTTTATTAACCGCAAGCCCAACACCTGCAAGCGGGTATGCGCTTAATTACCAGTGGACAAGAAATGGTGTTACTATTCCTGGGGCAACGTCAGCCACTTATAATGTAACCGGCGAGACAAGTGCCGCTACCGTGACATTTGGAGTAAATGTAACCTATGCGCTCAATACAAGTTGCCCGGCTACAGGCACCCAAAATATAATTTTAACGCCGTTACCAACTAAACCAATGATCACAGCTAATTAATGGTTCGGTTTTGAAACAATTTAAAAAAATAGCGGGCACCTGCGTAAATGAAGCATCTATGTAGAATAATGGTTATATGTGCATTGTTGATGGTAACAGGTATGGCATACTCACAAACTTCGGGAAACCAAAGCGGGTATGCTACCTATACGATCAACGAAGGCTCAACTATTATTTTACATGGCAACGCAGACCATGCGGCTGCTTACCAATGGTATAAAGACGGAATGAAAATAAACGGAGCTATATTAAAAGACTACACTGTTAGCCTTGCAGGCGTATATACTGTTGTAGCGTATAATACTAACAGCTGCCCTTCGGATATGTCAGACGGGACACGTGTTGTAGTTACCCCTGCCATAACAAAGGTAACAACGCCTGATACCGCCGTTGATTTGCAGATCACTATTCAATCAAGTAATGTACATGCGTCGCCGGGCAATAACTATACTTACGTAATAACTGCCAATAATAACAGCCCGATCAGCGGGACACATGTGAAGGTAAGCTACACTGTACCGCTCAACCTGGTATATATACCGCAACCGGCCGACAAGGGAACGGTGACTTATGATCCGTCTACCCGTTTATTAACCTGGAGCATTGGCCAGCTAAAAGAAAACGAACCGACCCAATTGATTATACCTGTGCAGGTTTTGGTTCCCGGGACAGTTCAAAGCGTGGTTGATATTAAAGGGCGCGAGCCCGACCCGATAATGGCAAACAATGTTGACCAGGCCGTTCAGCAGGTTTACCCACTGATTGTTCCGAACGCGTTTACACCTAACGGCGATGGAAAAAACGATACGTTTACAATACCCGGCTTAGAAACCTACTACCCTGATACCGAGTTAACTATTATAAACAGGTGGGGTAATACCGTTTATCAAAAAGTAAACTATCAGAACGACTGGACGGGCGAGAACCTAGTTGAAGGCACCTATTTCTATATTCTAAGGGCAAAAAATAAGAGCGGTGTATGGGATGTGTATAAAGGTTACATAACCTTATTAAGGACGAAATTACAATGAAAAAGCTCGTATTTCTTTTCGCTTTTATACTTTATTATGCTTCTGCGAGCGCTCAGCAGGACGCTCAGTTTAGCCAGTATATTTTTAACGGCTTGTACATTAATCCTGCGTATGCGGGTTACAAAAGCGATATTAATATTAACAGTTTTTACCGTTCGCAGTGGACCGGGTTAGACGGGGCGCCTACAACTATGTCAATTGCTGCTGATGCGGCCGTAGCCAATGATAAAGTAGGGCTCGGGCTTTTATTACAACATGATGCAATAGGCGCGCAAAGCAACATTGCCCTTTATACTAATTATGCTTACCGGATACAAATAGGCCAGGATGAAAACTCCAGGCTCGCGCTTGGACTGGGCGTTGGGTTTATACAGTCGGGTCTCGACGGTAATAAACTTAACCCGGTGCAAAGCGGCGATGATTACATCCCTGTGGGTTATCATAGCTTCTTATCGCCCGATGCTCGCGTGGGTGTTTTATATACTAACGACAATTATTTTGTTGGCGCTTCTGCCGATAATTTGCTTCCGCAGTTTATGGGCAGCCTGCAAAACGCAAACGCTTTGGGGGTGCCTGTGCCTATGCCACATGAGTATTTTACCATGGGCGCTTTGTTTGAACTGAATGCTCAAACAAAGCTTAAACCCTCCATATTAATAAAAGACAGCCCCACCGTACCCACCAGCATGGATATAAACGCCTTTTTACTATTGAACGAAAAAATATGGCTGGGCACTACCTACCGCACGGGCATAACGCTTTACAATAAGCCCAACCTGCAGGCAGGATTGCCCCAATCAAGCGCGATGGTGGCCGTGGTAGAGTTTTTTGCGACCGAGAACCTGCGGATAGGTTATGCCTTCGATTATTCGTTAAATAAGCTGGGGACCTACGGCTATGGCTCGCATGAATTATCCATTGGCTTTTTGCTGAAAAACAACCATAGTTCCCGCTCCAGCTTGGATGACCCTACGAGGAGGTGTTATTTTTAACTACTTGTGCGGTATACGAGTTTATCCAAAATACACACATATTCGTCAGGATTATTAGACTGTCGTTTTTTTAACTTGCTGATAATCACCTAATAAAATCGTTCACGGTTTTAGAGCGTGAACGCTCGTGAACGCTCCGTGAACGCTGTATCGCCTTCTATCCCCGCAGATTCTTCCAACGGAATCTGCGGGGAGAGAAAACAGTTAATTTTGCGAAAAAATAATTATTGGCTTTAAAAAAATACAATCAAGTTGGGTAATACTACCGCCGCTATCATGAAAATCATTTAAAAGCCCGATTAATGCTGTATCCGTTCCATTGTTAACATGTACCCCATTTGCAACACAACCGGCCTCCATTTGATATATCAATGGTAAAATAAAGGGCTTGCTTTCAACCGCCTTTCCGTTAATGGTTTTAGGCAGCCACGAGCCGTTGGTTGCTTTAATTATCGATATTAATATATCTCTAAAAATTTGCGGTGTATTGCTTATTTCAGAAATACTAATATTATTAACATTTCCAACCGAGTCGATTGTAAATTTTGCAAAAATTACTGATATTGAACATACATAAAGGTTGTTTTCTTTTCTCGCTTGTTCATATTTTTGTGATATCAGTTTGTTCCATTCTTTATCAGTGTATTTATACCTTGCTTCATGAACAATGGTTTGACCGAATGCAACTTGTACA
>CAISKH010000659.1 GCA_903885865.1 uncultured Mucilaginibacter sp. | reverse complement strand
ATCGATCCATTCGGCGCTTGTATATGCAGTAATGCTGCTATGGTTGGTGCAATATCCGTCATATGTGTTCCCCGGTTAAGGGTACCGTGCTGAATGCCCCATCCCATAAATACCAGCGGGATATGTGTGTCGTAAGGGTTCCATGTGCCGTGCGTGGTCCCGGTCGGGGCCTTGCCGCTAAACCAGGCCGGTTTTAAAATGATCTGAATGGCGCCGCTGCGTTCGGCATTATAACCGTTTATAATACGGGTACGCAGTTCTTGCGGGATGGGGGCCGCTTGCGCTTTTTCTATATCAACCGCGAAAGCTACGTAAGGCAGCTTTTCAAGGTAAGCTATAACTTCGCTTTTCAAAACGCTTTCATCAAGGTGCAAATACTTCACTATTGAATAATTAAAGTTAACCTGGTAGTTGTTTAGGCTTATAACCAAACCGTCAATTTTATATTTGTTCATTAAAAAAGAATTCAGGTCCTTTACGGTAGCCGCGTCGTCCCATACCCCTGCGGGGATATTATTATCCTGTAAAAAAGTGGGGTTATGCGCCGCGCCATGGTCGGCAGTTAAAAAAACGGTGTATTTTCCCTTGCCGATCCTGGCATCTAAATAGGTCAGAAAACTGGCGATATCCCTGTCGAGCCGCAGGTAGGTATCTTCAATTTCAACCGCGTTAATACCAAACTGGTGGCCAATATAATCTGTTGACGATAAACTCACGGCCAAAAAATCAGTTTCTCCCCGCGCGCCTAACTGCTCGCCGTTTATAGCCGCTACTGCCAGATCAAGCGTCATGGTATTACCGTAAGGCACGTTTCTTATCAAGCCCAAATTGCCCTTATATAAGCCCGATGTTTTTACCGGCATGGTGGGTGCGTCGGTGCCCTTAAATGCACCTTCATAACTGTTATTGTCGGCTGTGCTTTGCAAATAAGTGTTTATGGGGTAAAGGGTGTTCCAGTCCAATTTTAAATAAGTCTCCGGTATTTTCTGGTCGTTAAAATCTTTTACCCATTGGGGCAGGTCCTTCATGTAATAGGTGCTGGTTATCCAGTTGCCGCTTTTATCATCAAACCAGTAAGCCGCGTTAGCGGTATGCCCGGCAGGCAAAATACCACCGCGGTCCTTTAACGCTATGCCTATTACTTTCGAATGGAAATTGGTTGCTAAACGCAGTTCATCAGTAACTGTGGTGGTTAGCAGGTTTCTTGGCGACATTTGCCCGGTTTTGCCCGTGGCCCCTACGGTTTGCACCGTACTGTCATCAGTGCAATACATTGATTTTCCGGTGGCCTGTATAATAAAATCATTACCAGCAATGCCATGCAGCGCCGGGACAGAACCTGTATAAATAGCGGTATGCCCGGCAGCAGTTACTGTTGGTATATAATCAATATTGGTATTTTCGCACCTAAAGCCCTCGTTAAGTAAGCGCTTAAAGCCGGCCTCACCATAACGTGAATAATACCGGTAAAGGTAATCCCAGCGCATTTGGTCGACAACAATGCCAACAACCAGTTTGGGGCGGGGTAAGTCTGTACTTACAGGAGGGGTGTCAGCAACTGCAACTGGCGCAACCGCACTTACAGTATGTGTTTTCTTTTTTGTTTGAGCCGATATGGTTAAGGCTGAGAAACAGCAAAATATGATCAGTAAAAGTTTAATTTTCATGTGGTGCGAGTTAAAGAACCAAATATCAGTAATACAATCAAAATTCGATATGAAATTTATGTTAAGATACGGTTTCTTTAAATTGAATTAACCGGGAAAGTTAGCAATGCGTGCTGACTGGCTGTATGCAGATCGCGCCAGGCACGGTTGATCTCGGTATTGCTACACGCCGCAACCAGGCCGCATAAGGGATAAAGTTTGTCTACACT
>CAISKH010000658.1 GCA_903885865.1 uncultured Mucilaginibacter sp. | reverse complement strand
CCTTAATACTTTTATCAACAGCATACTCCTTTAACAATGCATCGTACATATCACCATTCAGCTTTGCCATGGGCGATTTGTCAATCTTATAACCCTTGGAAGCTAAAAAGTCGACAATGGTACCTGTGCCAATGTTCAGCTCTTTTGCTGCTTTAATTAAATTTATAGATTTGTCTTCTGACATTTATTACTTGTTTCTCTTCTTTATTTTTTGCAAAAATACGATTTTAATTTCGCGCTTGTCTATGTTTATTCAAACTCTGCCTGCAGTATAGCCAAAACATCTTTTACTGTTTCCTCTTCCAGGTCGGTCCGTTTTACTAATTCGCCCACAGTTAATGCTAAAACCGATTTTGCTGTATCTAAACCAATACGTTTAAATTCATCAATTATCCAGCTTTCAATTTCATCTGAAAATTCTTCAATATCCACATCTTCATCATGTTCGTCGGCTTCACGGTAAACATCAATTTCATAACCTGTTAGTTTACCGGCCAATTTAATGTTATGCCCCCCGCGGCCAATTGCTAACGATACCTGGTCGGGTTTTAAATATACAGCGGCGGTCTTTTTCTCATCATCCAGCTTAATCGAAGTGATCTTAGCAGGCGATAACGCGCGTTGTATATATAACTGAATATTGTTGGTATAGTTTATAACATCTATATTTTCATTTTTCAGCTCGCGTACTATACCATGTATACGCGACCCCTTCATACCCACACAAGCGCCAACCGGGTCAATACGATCATCGTACGATTCAACGGCCACTTTAGCCCTTTCGCCCGGTTCACGTACAATTTTCTTGATGGTTATTAAACCATCAAAAATTTCAGGCACTTCCAGTTCAAACAAACGCTGTAAAAACTCAGGGGCCGTACGCGATATAATGATTTTAGGATTGCTGTTGAGCATATCAACCTTATAAACAATAGCTTTTACGCTATCGCCCTTTTTGAAATAGTCGGCAGGTATCTGCTCTGTTTTGGGCAGCAATAGTTCGTTACCCTCATCATCAAGCACTAAAGTTTCCTTTTTCCATACCTGGTAAACCTCGCCGGTAACAATTTCGCCTACTCGATCTTTATATTTTTTAAATATCTCGTCTTTTTCCAGTTCCAGTATCTTTGAAACCAGTGTTTGGCGCGCGGCCAATATAGCACGGCGGCCAAAACTTTCTAAAGTGATCTGCTCAATGTACTCATCGCCTACTTCCAGGTCCGGATCCAGCTTTTTTGCTTCCGCCAATTCAATTTCCAGGTCATCGTCTTCACTAAAACCATCTTCCATAACCACACGGGTGCGCCATATTTCAAGGTCACCGTTGTCTGTGTTTACAATTACGTCGCAATTTTCGTCATTTCCGAATTTTTTACGGATCATGCTCCTGAAAACGTCTTCCAGCACGCTCATCATTGTTGGACGGTCAATGTTTTTGAAATCTTTGAATTCCTGGAAAGAATCAATTAAATTAATATTGCTCATTTTCTTACTTAAATGATATTAAACTTCTTACTTAAATGATATTAAAACCTTTGTTTCTGTTATTTGATCTATCGGGATAACGCTTTCAATAATTTCGGCCTTTTTCCCTTTTTGTTTTATTTTTTCTTCTATGGTAACGGCATCTTCTGTAATCGCCGTTAATCTGCCCTCCCGTTTGCTGCCATCGGCCATTTTTATAGCCAGTTCCCTGCCTATATTTTTTAGGTACTGCCTGGCCATGGTTAGCTGCACATCAATACCCGGCGAGGAAACCTCGAGGTTATAGGCTGTTTTTATCACATCCTCCTCTTCCAGTTTAAAGCCCACATACCGGCTTATCTGCGCACACTCGGCAATACCTATGCCCTTATCACCATCAAGCAGGATAACCAGCTTTCCGTTGGGAAGTAACTTCGCACTCACCAAAAACAGATCGGGCCTCGCCATTTCTGCTATTTTTTCTTCAACCAGTTCAGCAACCTTTTTGTCAATATTCATATCTGCTTCCCTTTTTCCGGCCGTTAACCGGAATGATTGGTAAACTAAAAGAGGGGGCAAACGGCCCCCTCTTTGTTAATTTTGATGCAAATATACTGAAAATATTTGATTCGAAAAAGCGAATTATTGCTTAAAAATCAAATCAGTAAAATGCAGCTGCCCTACTTTGGTTTTGCCTTTTATATAATCCCAAACGCTTTTATTGCCTGCGTAATTATAGTAACGCATAAAATAGGTTTGCTGTTTTATAAAAGGTGTATCGGGCGTAAATACAAGTACACTGTCGGTAAGCAAATATTTGCCCGGCTGTATGGGCTGATAGTTTTTCATGTCGGTATCTGCCGGCATACGGTAAATCGCGAACAAGCTTTGCCAGGCGCTCACGCTATCCTGGTTTATATCATGCATAATAACAGGGTCTATCCCCGTTATTTTTAAGGACTCGTTATTATTGACAAGGCTGATTTGCACAGCCGGCACCGGTGTTGGGTGTTTGCAGGCGAGGCAAAAGAGCAATAAAAGAAAGGTGTAATTTTTCATTTGTTTTTTTGGACGCTTGCGACAGCAAATTGTTTCATTAGCGCATAAAATCCACTATTTGTAATTATTTGATTATCAGTAATAAGCCTGTAAATCACACATAAATATACTAACTTATACGTCGTAACACTTTGTTACACGCTGTTACACCCTGTTTTTGTACTTGGTTTATTTTCAATAGGTTAACTCAAAATTCTGTTACACTGTTACACCCTCGCGTGTAACAGGCACCCGCCGTTTACTTTGCTTTTAGCGTTTGCTCAAACAGCTTGTATATGCGTTTGTACTCATCCGTCCAGCTGCTGGGTTGCACAAAGCCATGATCCTCTACCGGGTATGATGCCAGTTCCCAGTTATCCTTATGCAGCTCTATCAAACGCTGGGTAAGGCGCACAATGTCCTGGTAATTCACGTTCTGGTCAACCATGCCATGCAGCATCAGCAGGTTGCCTTTCAGCCCATCGGCAAAGTAAATAGGCGAGCTTTGGCGGTATGCCTTCTCATCATTAAATGGCTCGTTCAAAATCTCGTCGGTATAGCCGTGGTTATAATGCGCCCAATCGGTAACCGAACGTATGGCGCCTCCTGCCGCAAATACATCAGGCTCGGTAAACATGGCCATCAGGGTAATAAAGCCGCCATACGAGCCGCCATACAAACCCACATGTTTGGGGTTAACGCCATACTTGTCAACCAGCATCTTTACGCCATCAACCTGGTCGCTCAGGTCCTTGCCGCCCATATGGCGGTAAATGGCGGTGCGCCAGTCGCGGCCATAACCTGCGCTGCCCGAGTAATCAACATCCAGCACAGTATATCCGTTATCAGCCAGCATATTGTTAAACATATACTCGCGGAAGTACGATGAACTCCATCCGTACGTTACATTTTGCAGATAGCCCGCCCCATGCACAAAAACTACCGCAGGCTTAGCCGGGTCGGGTTTGGCGGGGAGGTACAGATGCGCATAAACATCGCTGCCATAACGGTTTTTAAACGTTATCAGTTGCGGGTCGCGCCAGGGGTATGACTTATATTCTTCGGTTGTTGAGTTGGTAACCTGTAGCGCGGCCGCACCCGGATTATTGGGCTGGATGTAAAGCTCGCCCGGTTTGTTGGTGTACGAGTAGTTAATAGCCAACCATTTTTCATCAGGCGAGAGTGAAACAACATTAATGCCGTTCATCGAAGTTAGCTTAACCGGCCCGCCGCCGGCAACAGGGATGCTGTAAAAATGGACTATCCCCGGATGTTCCATATTAGCCGTAAAGTAAAAGGTTTTCTTATCAGCCGATAGCTGTAAGGTTTGTACTTCCCAGTTGCCCGTTGTGAGTTGTTTTTTGCTACCGTCGGTTACATCAACCAAATAGATATGCGCATAGCCGCTGGCTTCGCTTTCAAAATAAAAATGGATATTATCCACCCAACCCAGGTTTCGCCTGCCGGGGCCACCTACCCAGGCATCATTATGCTCACGGTCAAGCGGGGTTAGGCTGCCAGTTGCGGGGTCAAGTTTCATTATCCAGCGGTCTTTATTGTCTTGCACGTTAATTACCGCTACCGCGTATTTGCCATCTTCACTCCAGTATGGCCCCTGTATCATCACTTTCCTGTCCTCGTTACGCAGGGTTCGCTGTTCCAGTTCTGCCGGGTAATCTTTTACATAGTCGGGCAGGTCCTTTATGCCCGGAATGGCCGAAGTAATTATTCTGTAAACGGTATCGCGCAGTGTATCAAAAATATACGATTGATAGGTTGCCTGCGATGCACCCACTTTGGTACGGTTGGGTATTTCCTCGGTAAAACCAGAAGCTGTTACATAATCGGGCACATTGGTTCGTTTGGCATCGGTGGGTATTTTTACAAGGCGATAAGTAAGAAAACGTCCGTCAGGACTCAACATAACATTCCCTGCTGTTTGGTCGCCAACCGCTATTTCTTTTAATTTTTTCGGCTCCAATTGCTTCTGCTCAATCGAATCTAACTTTTTGTTTTTATCTTTTACTTTGATAATATCGAATAGCTCCATCTGCTGGCCTTTAAGCCAGCGTTCCTGTTCGTTACCCGCTGTTTGGCTGGTTCGCGCAATACCGGCTGCGCCCTGACCACCTCCTCTCCTGCCGGCAGCTTGCGGGGCAGAGGCAACCTGCGGGGCACCTGCTGCCGGGTGTGTAAAATTGGTTAGCTGCAATAGTTCGCCGCCAGCAAGGTTAAGCGCATATAAATTCTCACCCCGTATAAACAAAACTTTGGTTTCATCGCCGCTGAAAGCAGGATTGCTTTCCCTGTCGGTAGTATGGGTTAGCTGTTGTGTTTTACCCGTTTTTATAGCTGTTAAGAAGATATCCCCATTTTTTTCATATAGTTTTAAAGTATGCTTTTTGTTCCACTCACCCATTTGAGGGGCCAGGGCTTTCTGGTCGTCGATACTCACTTTTACGGGGTTAATATTTGCCGGGGTTATGGCAAACAGTTCATCGCGGTCGGTTTTGTTGGGGTTCCAGTTAAAATAAACCGTTCTGCTGTCGTCACTCCAGCGGATATTTGATGGCGATACGCCCATCCATTTTGGGTCGCGCATTATTTTTTCGACAGTTAGTGTTTCCAGTTTTTGCGCAAATACTGCCGGGCAAAGCACGATAAGTAATAAGGTAAAGAATATTTTCATTAGTTGAATACTGATTTATACGCAATTTAGCAGTTTGGGCGATTAATAAAACTATTATAAAACAAAAGCTATAAATATTAAATTTATACACTATGCTATCCCTGTTAACCGCCAACCAGATCCGCGAAGCGGATACCTTTACTATAACCAACGAGCCCATCGCCCCTATTGACCTGATGGAGCGCGCGTCAGCGGCATTTGCGGATAGGTTTATGCTTCATTTTCCCGATAAAAACCAGGCCATATCCGTCTATTGCGGCACCGGCAATAATGGCGGCGATGGACTGGCCATAGCGCGGATGCTTTATGAGCATAAATACACCAATTTGCATATAAAGATCGCCCGGTTTTCTGAAAAGGCTTCCAATGATTTTAATATAAACCTGGGCAGGCTTGAGCGGATGGGATTGAGTTTAACTGAACTTAAACCGGATACTGATTTTCCCGCTGACACGAGTGCTATTATTATTGATGCTTTATTGGGCAGCGGATTAAACAAACCACTAAGCGGCGACTACAAAAAACTGGCAGAATTTATCAACAGTGTTAACAGCACTGTTATAGCAGTTGATGTGCCTACCGGTTTTTTTACTGATGGCGAAATGGACGCTGCAGCTACAGTTGTAAAGGCCGACCTGGTAATTACTTTTCAGCAACCTAAAATTAATTTTCTGCTGCCGGAGTCTGCGCCATATATTAAATGCTGGGAGGTTGCAGCTATCGGTATTGATGAAAGTTTTGTGCTGTCGCTCAATTCGCCCTACCGGTTTATTGAGGAAGACGATATAAAGAAAATGCTGAAACCCAGGCAGCCTTTTAGTAATAAAGGAACTTACGGCCATGCTTTAATTGTGGCAGGTCAGGCTAAAACAATGGGGGCGGCTTTGCTTTGCTCGTCAGCCTGCGTTTATGCCGGCGCCGGGCTAACAACCGCCTGCGTGCCCGAAAGCGGACTTACCGCATTAAACAGCTATATGCCCGAAATTATGGCCATCATACGTAAAGGGGATGAACCGCCTGTTATTGAATGGGGCCAGTTTAATACCATTGGTATTGGCCCGGGGTTAGGAAAAGATAAAAATGCTAAGGCCTTATTAACGGATGTTCTCACCAATTATGATGAACCGGTAGTGATTGATGCGGACGCACTTAACTTATTAGCGGCAAATCCTAACCTGTGGAATAAAGTTTCTGCAGGGAGTATAATAACGCCACACATGAAAGAATTTGACCGCCTGTTTGGCAAACATGCCAACTGGTGGCAGCGGCTGCAAAGTTGCCGGGAAAAGGCTAAACAGCATCATATATACATCGTTTTAAAAAATGATTATACGCTTATTGCTACGCCCGAAGGGAAAGTTTATTTTAACCCCACTGGTAACCCTGCAATGGCAACAGGTGGTATGGGTGATGTTCTTACCGGTATTATAACTTCGTTACTGGCACAAAAGTACACACCTGAAGAAGCCTGTTTAGCGGGTGTTTATATTCACGGAAAAGCGGGCGATGAACTGGCACAGCCTAAACGCATGAACGTGGTTTTACCCGAACAGGTTGCCGAGTATTTGCCCATAGTTATGGCAAAATTAATGGCATAAAAAAACGGGTGCAAGTATTATACATCCGTTTTGTAAACTTATTAACTGATCTTATAAAGAACGAAATACTCTGTGTAAGTTATCTATAAGACGCAGGCGCTATCAATTTGTTACAACAATTTGTGATTTTTATTTAAAAAAATTAAAAAAAAAGCATAAAATGGTGTTTTTGGGCGATTTTTCTATTTTTTTACATTTTTGGATCATTTTTATTTAAAAAAGTAATTTTTTTAAATATTTGTGATGATTTTCAAAAAAAAACTATCGTAAATGCCTATTTTTTTGAAAAAAAGAGTCATTTTCGATGGAAAGTGATTTACTATTAACGTTATTAAAATACTGCAATAAGTATAGATTACAATAATTTAAATTGTCCTATAATCATGCAAGGCTATCGTTTTGTGTTTAACTTTGATATTATGTACTTTTGTATGAGCTTATTTTTAAGTGGATGATTTAACAATTATGGAATTAATACTGAAATCTAATAATGAGCAAAGTATTGCTAAAATTATAGCTTTAGCTAAAAGCCTTGATGTTGTTATTGAGAAAAAGAATACGGATATAAATAACCCGGCAAAAGCCACTATTAAAGAACGTATTTTAAGTTTCAAGGCTACAGGGCCTTCGTCATTTGGAGATGCACAACTTTGGGAAAAAGAACTACGTGAAGACCGCAATCTCCCCTTTTCTTAATTATGGCTTTCCTTGTAGATAGCAATATTATTATTTATTCTTATAATACTGAATATGCATATCTGCGGGATATAATCGTTAGTCCATCATGTAGTATTTCTGAAATTTCAAGGGTGGAAGTTCTTGGATATCATGGGCTAAAAAATGACGAGGAAGAATATTTTCAGGATATTTTCAATTACGTTCCTGTCATTTTCCCTTCTCAACCAATATTTGATCAAGCTATAGAACTACGTAAACAGTATAATTTGAAGTTAGGTGATAGCCTTATAGCTGCAACAGCATTAATAAATGGTCTCACAATATACACCAGGAACCTAATCGATTTTGCGAAAGTCGAAGGTTTAAAAAGTGTTAACCCTATACTAATTAAAACTGGCCAATAACCATCATTGCGCTCATAGTTGGGTTAACGCTGCCGCCACGTGGCTCTAAGGTTACCGCGAAGGTATTGGCTAAAGCAACTGATCTCATTTGCTTCATGATTAGGGTATCGGCACCTGATTTATCGAACACGCCCAGATCAACTGTTTTTTTGTTTACTATTGCCCATAATTGATATTGATGCGTTTTATCGTTTTCGGGTAAATGCATGCCATTCATATCAATCATTACTTTCTTTTTTACGGGGCTCCATGCAAGGGTCATGCCCATATTTTTAGGCCCTTTTAGTTTTATTACCTTGTAAGCAGTGTCGCGATAAACACCCAACTCATCATTCATATAGTTCACTGTTTTACTGATATGTTGATTTTGAGCGTTCATAACTACCAGTTGCTGGTCTGATCGCTGTAACTGGTTGTATACATTAAATAAAGCAACCAGGCTTACGGCCAACAGCGCCACACTTGCCGCGAATGCATATTTATAAAAATTAGTTGTTTGGCGTGCGGGCATAGCAACAACATTATCGGCAATTGCTTCCTTTTTAGTACCGAATGTAGCATCATCGGCCAAATTGGTTACCAGGCTGGTTAATATTTTATCGCGCTGGTGTTCTGAAGGTTCAACAGCGTTGGCTTGTGCATACTGTTCCAGCGCCTTTTCCATTTCTTCCAGCTCGACTTTTATAACCGGGTGTTTTTGGGCCATTGCCTCAACCTGCTGCTTTTCGGCAGGCGAAACATCTCCAAGAACATAAAGTTCCAATATCCCCGATTCAATATATGCTTTAACGTCTTCCACTTTTTCTGTCCTTCAATTAAAATACTTTCTGAGTTCAATTATTGCCATCCGCAGCCTTGTTTTAATAGTTCCAAGTGGAATGCCTAATTCGTCGGCTGCTTCTACGTGCGTATAACCTTTAAAGTATACGAGGTCAAGAATAGCTTTTTGTTCGGGCTTTAATGTTTGCACTAAGTCCTTAATCCCCATTAACTCAGGTTTGTAAACAGTATTCCTTTGCTCATCAATAGCAATTACGTTATTTTCAATATCCTGGTTTTTATTGTGATTTTTAAAATCCTTCGATCTTAATTTATCAATAGAAAGGTTACGCGCGATGTTCACCATCCAGGTAAACAGGCGGCCCTTGTCTGCACTATAGCCTGAAAACGAATTCCAAATTTTTATAAATGTTTCCTGTAAAACATCTTCGGCAGTGGGGGTATCAATAATAATTCTTGAAATTACGCCGTATAGGGATGAAGAGTACATATCATACAACGCCTCTACAGCAATCTTTTCACGATTCCGTAGGGCGAGGACCAGCTCTTCTTCTGAAAGCGATATTTTATTTTTCCTGCTCAATAAAGTGAAGATATAAAGGAATTATCAGATTTCAAACAAGTGTTTTTCAGCATGATAGGATGAGCGCACTAACGGACCGCTTTCAACATACCTGAAACCTTTATCCAACCCGATCTGTTTGTAAAAAGCAAATTGATCAGGATGTATCCAGTCAATTACCGGGTGATGGCCGCGTGTTGGCTGCAAATATTGACCCAGCGTTAATATCTGTACGCCTGCATCCAATAAGTCGTCCATTGCTTCTAAAATATCTTCTTCTGTTTCGCCCAAACCAAGCATAATGCCCGATTTGGTCCGCAGACCCGCGGCCGATATATGTTTTAACGCTTCCAAACTACGATCGTATTTTGCCTGTATGCGCACCTCTTTTGTTAAGCGCCTTACAGTTTCCAGGTTATGTGATACTACTTCGGGCCGCGTTTCGAGTACACGGGCCAGGTTATCCCAATCGCCTCTGAAATCTGGCAGTAAAGTTTCCAAAGTAGTTTCGGGGCTTTCCCTGCGGATAGCATTAATGGTTTCGGCCCATATTATTGAGCCGCCGTCTTTCAGATCGTCCCTGTCAACCGAGGTAATTACACAATGCTTTACCTGCATCAGTTTAACCGAATTGGCCACGCGGTTAGGCTCATCGGTATCAACAGCCAGCGGCCTGCCGGTTGCCACCGCGCAAAACGAGCAGGAGCGTGTGCAAATATTCCCTAATATCATAAAGGTAGCCGTACCCGCGCCCCAGCATTCGCCCATATTAGGGCAATTACCGCTTTCGCAAATGGTATGCAGGTGGTGCGTATCAACCAAACCGCGCACATGGGTGTATTCCTTCCCTACGGGAAGTTTTACTCTGAGCCAGTCGGGCTTGCGTTGCGGTTGGTTAGTTGGAACTACCGGTAGATCGATCATGATGCAAAGCTAACTAAAAACCCCTTAACCCCCTAAATGGGGAACAATTATGTTATTTAATATTACAGTTTGTTGATTGAATAACTGTTTAAAATAAATTTAACACTAAATTTGTTAGGATTTAAAAAATCCGAAATCGAACTTCCGAAATCCGAAATAAAAACAACATGGCAACTATAGAATCAATATACTTAGGCGGACTTAGAACCGAAGCAACACATGTACAATCGGGCACTAAAATTATTACCGATGCGCCGGTTGATAACCACGGCAAAGGCGAAGCATTTTCGCCAACCGATCTGCTATCATCATCACTAGCAAGTTGTATGATGACCCTGATGGGTATAGCCGGCAACACGCACAATATTAATATTGATAATACCACATGCTCGGTAACTAAAATTATGGCTGCCGACCCGCGCCGGGTTGCCGAAATTGTGATCAATTTCAAGTTCCCAAAAACATACGAAGAAAAAGAGCAAAAAATACTGGAACGCGCGGCGCTTACCTGCCCCGTTTATTTAAGCGTGCATCCTGATCTGAAAAAAACGGTGGATTTTGGCTTTTAAAGATTAGAGGTTAAAGATTGAAGATTAGGCCTGTCAAAGTAAAAGCCCCGCAGATAATATCTCCGGGGCTTTTACTTTATACTTTTTTTGATGATTTGCCT
>CAISKH010000657.1 GCA_903885865.1 uncultured Mucilaginibacter sp. | reverse complement strand
GCCTTTAACGGTATCGGCGCGCCCGATATGATATTGATAACCGATATACACGGCGACCATTTGGATCCTAAAACCATTGATGCTATTAACACGGCGCACGCGGTATTGGTTGTTCCGCAAGCGGTAGCCGATAAGTTGCCGGCAACCACCGATAAATCAAAAATAGTGATATTAAAAAATGGCGACAAGTCTATGCAGTTAGGCTTTTCAATAGAAGCGATACCCATGTATAACCTGCCCGAATCGCCAACGGCTATGCATACCAAGGGCAGGGGCAATGGCTATGTGCTAACTATAGGTGGCAAAAATATTTACATATCAGGCGATACCGCCGATATACCCGAAATGCGCGCCCTCAAAAATATTGATATTGCCTTCGTGTGTATGAACCTTCCCTACACTATGAGTGTGGAGACTGCAGCGCAGGGTGTATTGACATTTAAACCAAAGGTTGTTTATCCGTATCATTACCGCGGGCAGGACACCAATAAGTTTAAAAGCCTGGTTAATGCCGGCGATAAAAACATTGATGTGCGTTTGCGCGAATGGTACCCGGGCGCTAAGTAAAATTCCATAATCAATAAATAAACTATATTCTATATTTGTATTTTGAATACAAAAAACAAATTATAAACCACTCAAAACTAATATGAATACTACAAAAAAAACAATACAAGGGAATACTACTCTTGCATTTTTTTTATGGGTTATTGTTTCACTATTGCCGTTTGGTGTAAAAGCACAGCAGGTAAAACCAGCCCCGCAGTTTGAAGTGGACGGCTCGCTTTACCCGTGGGATATACACGACGAAGGAATAACCCTGATGCTCGATAATATGGTAAGCATAGCCGGTGTAAATGCCGTTTATGTGCTGGCCGTTATGCATAAGGAACACCGCCCTTTTGCCACACCGCGATATTTGCATAACCCGGTGCGCCCATCATGGGATGCGGAAGATTCACGAGTGTATTTTCATCCGCAGATGAACTTGTATGGACGCATTAAGCCTGTCTTATCTGACTTTTCCTGGCTCAACGAGAAGGACTGGTTGAAAATTACGGTCGATTCGGCACACGCGCGGGGGTTAAAGGCCGGGGCCGAGGTTTCGCATACCTATATTTCGCAGGAAATACTTAAAAACAACCCCGATCTGCAGCAACGTGACATTAATAATAAGCCTACCGGCAGGCCTTGCCCTAATAACCCCGATGTAAGGGAATATTTGCTGGCACTTTTTGGCGATATGGCCAAAAACTATAAAGTAGATTTTTTGCAAACCTGTATGTATCTTTTTGCAGAAGGCAACCCCGAAAAAGGTGGTACCTGCTTCTGTGAATCGTGCCGTAAGGAAGCTAAAGCCGCCGGGTTTGACCTGGAAGCCGCCATACCCATATTGAAAGAGAATGTAAACGCCCAACCACAGTTAGGTCAATGGCTCAGTTTTAGAAGGGCATCAACTGCTAAAATATACCGGCTGATCAGTGAACGCATACATCGCGAAAACCCGAATATTGATTTTCGCCTCAATGAAATATACCCGTATACCAAGATCAATAATAATGCTACCGGGCTATACCTGGAAGATTTGAAAGGTGTTATTAACTCTATAGTAATACAGGAACATACCGAGCAGGATGGTCACGCCAGTACCCTGCGCCGGTCATGGCTGGCTACTGATAGGCTGCTGCTGGGTACCGATTTTCCTATTTTAGCAGGTGTGCCTACACGCATGGCCGCTACACCTGAACTCGTAAGATCGGCCATCAGCGTTTCGTTGGAATACGGTGTAAAAGGTATTGCCATTAAGCATTACGACGGCTCGCCTTACTCCTTATTAAGGGCAACACGCAATGGGCTGTATGCCGCAAATGTAAGCGGGTTTACCCCAATAATGGGGGTGGAAGCCGAAGATATGGCTCTCACAGGTTATGTTGCCGATTCTTATTTGAATGAGAAAGGTATAAAAACTTCGTCAACTGGTACGGCAACATATAAATTCCCGTATCCGTCGGGCACATATACCGTAGTAATATCTTATGCTGATGAAAAGGATGGGCAGAGCTCTCTCTCGTTCTTTATAAAAAACAATCAAAAAGCAAACTGGATATTGAACGAGGATGTAGGTGTGTGGCGCAGAAAAGCCATACCCCATATTAAAATAAACCAGGGCGATGAAGTAAAGGTAATTGGTACTGCCAATGGCGCTGAAACTGCAAAAATTGATTTTATAGAATTTATCCCTGATCAAAAAAAATAAATTATGAAAACCGAAATGAAAGAGGGATTATCGCGCAGGCAATTTGTACAGGCGGGTAGTGTATTGGCTGCTGCAGCAATGGCACCTAACGCTTTACTGGCCCGCACAACACCAAAGCCTGCACAAGATAAAATGGTGGGCGTACAAGTAGGTGCAAATGCTTTTATTGATGAAGGCATTAACCAGGTGTTAGATACCTTACAGCAACGCGGGCAGGTTAATACGCTGTTTATTTCGGCGTTTACTTTTACCAATACCATTGGCGGCCCATTGTTTGGAAAAGATAAACTGCCAGGTCATGGAAAGTTATATCCCAACTATACAGGCGGGGCATTTTTTACACCTCACCCTCAATTTTATACCAGTACTGCGGTGAAGGATATTAAAGCGCCAGATCATGGTGATTTTGATGTACTGGAAAAAGTTATACCCGAAGCTAAAAAGCGGGGGCTGAAGGTTTATCCTTTTATTTACGGGCACTCGCTGCGTCGCGCTATCCCCTATATGGATAAGGCGCTGGAAATAAACTTTGACGGTAAAATATCAAACACCGGATGCGAATATAACCCCGACTTTAAAAATTTGATAACCGGCATAACACGTGATCTTTGCACTTCGTATGATATTGATGGCCTGATGTGGGGTTCAGAGTTCCAGGGGCCATTAAATAATGTGATAGCGGCTACTCCCGGCGAATGGAAGCTTTCGAGCCCTACCTGTTTTTGCCCGTTTCACCGCAAAGCAGCCGAAGAGCGCGGCATTAACGTTAACCGGGCCATTGAAGGGTATAGAAAATTGATTGATTTCTCTCAGAAAGCCACTGCTGGCCAGCGCCCCATAAATGGTTATTTTGTGGAGTTTTGGGGATTGTTGGTTGATTATCCCGAGATAATAGCCTGGGAAAAACTTTGGACAGAAGGTCACCACAGTACCTATGCCGATATATATAAAACAGTAAAGGCTGTGAAGCCAAAAGTTGAGGTAGGCTTTCATATATGGCATACCAACACGTTTAGTCCCTTTGCCCGTGCCGAGCAGAATTTTGAAAGATTTGCCCAAAATGCCGATTTTCTGAAAACAGTATCGTACAATATGGCAGGCGGGAAACGCTATTCCACCTATATTGGTAATTTGGGCTCAACTATTTTTCGCGACCTGCCGCGTGAAGAGACATTGAAGCTGAATAATTACTTTATGAACTATGATGGCATGCCTTCGCTGAGAGAATTGCCCCAGGTCGGCCTTCCGTCTGATTATGTGTACCGGGAAACTAAACGGGCGCTGAGTCTTGTGCAGGGGAAATGCAAAATATATCCCGGTATAGAGATCAACATACCATCCAATGCGGCTTACAAACAAACTACTCCTCAGGGTGTATCTGATGCCACAACTGCGGCCCTTAAAGCAGGTGCACAGGGTGTTTTATTTTCAAGAAACTACTCAGAAATGTACCTGGATAATATTTCGGGCGGAGGTAAAGCAATTAAGGAGTTTAAATTTTAAGTGAACAGGGGAGCGCCAGCACTTCTTTAACAAACAAAGCCTGATACGGAAGGATCAGGCTTCTTGCCAATCAATAACCCTTTCTGTTATCATTATGTAACCGAAAAGACCAACGAGTTATTTCCCTTTATTTGCCGCAAATACCCGCGTACCAACTAAGCCAATGGCAGGGTAAACCAAAAAATGCTGCCTTTACCCATTTCGCTGTCAACACCTATATGCCCGTTATGCCTTTTAATAATTTCGGCGCTGATATACAGCCCCAGCCCTAAGCCCGAATATTGCATACCGCTGCTGTCTGCACGGTAATAACGGTCAAATAAGTACGGCAGTTTTTCGGGAGGGATACCCGGCCCGTTGTCGCGCACCGATACCTTGGCAAACTGGCCGATCTTTTCAATGTGAACATAAATTTGTTTACACTCGGGCGCATATTTAATAGCGTTGTTTACAAAATTAATAACTACCTGGTCAATCCTGTCGGCATCAGCATAAATCTGTAGTTCCTTATCGCCTTCGGTTATGATCTCGTACGAACCCGCTATCCGTATATGCTGGCAGCAATCGGCAACCATTTGAGCTATAGTAAATGAAGTTTTATTTAAATGAAGCTGCCCTTCATTCAATTTATTGGTATTCAGCAAATTTTCAATAAGCGTAGTGACCCTTTCCATACTTTTATTTGCCTGGACGACCAGCTTGGTGAACATTTGATTGGGTTTGTCTTTCATCTTGTCCAATAGTTGCAGCGCGGCTTTTAACGTTGTAATAGGCGTTTTGAGTTCATGGCTGGCTATGCTCATAAAATCATCCTTCTTTTTTAATAATTCTTTAGTTGCCTGGTCAAGTATTTTTTGTACCGTAATATCAACCGATGTGCCCACTAACCGGTAGGCAACACCCCCGGCATTAAAATAGGCCTTACCTTTAAATTTTATCCATTTTATTTCTTCCTTAATGGTTTCTGCGGTGCGGAATTCCATTTCAAACTCTCCGTTATTTATCCCTTTCAATGCCCGTTGCAATACTTCATCAATATGATGCCTGTCTTCGGCATGTATCAGCGCTATAAAATGCGGGTAGTCAATATTAATTAGTGGCTGCAAGCCAAACATTTCTTTACAACGTGGATCAGATAGCAGTTCGCCGGTTAACGGGTTATAATCCCATGTTCCCAATCCGGCGGCCTCGATGGCCAATTGCAGCCGGTCCTTGCTTTCCTGGAACAAGAGCTCTATTTCGGCAAGGCCCTCTTCAATTTTCCGTTTATCAGTAATATCTTCAATATCCAGTAATATCAGTTGCCCGCCATTTGCTTTATCCAGCTGGCGTGCGTTTAAGCTCATCACCCTGCGCCCGATAGACGGAAAAACATGGGTAACTTCAAAATCATCTACTACTTTTTTCTCGGGAAGAATACTTTCAAGCAAATAACGCAACTCGGGAATGTTCCATTGCTGATTGCCCAGGTCGAAAAAGTAATGCCCTTCGGTATCAATTTCTGTTACATTAAATTTATTATAAAACCCGCTGGTACACCGCATCACCTTTAAGTTCTTATCCATTACAATAAGCGGGTCGCGCAGGGTATTAATAATTCTTTCGGTATACGAAAGGTCATTCAGTTCCTGATGGGCGATAATCAGTTTATCCTTCAGGTTGTTTTTCGCTTTTGTAATATGTTCAATATTCAGGCGGGCCAATGTGAGCTCATTTTCCAGTTCCTCTATTAATATGTCCTTTGTATTGGTCAGCAGATCAATATCTGCCTGGTTATATATCGGCTCTAAAGGCGCTACTTTTAACACAACGGCCAGCGTTTCTAATGGTACTTCCCCCGACACAGGGATCCTAATTACTGATAATACGTCTTTTTCTGATTTTCTTAGTTTACTCATTAGGGACTTTATAAATGGACATAGTAGTATGTGGACGAAGCAATGAATAGAACAAGAAAATAATAATGAAAATATAAAAAGATGAGCTATT
>CAISKH010000656.1 GCA_903885865.1 uncultured Mucilaginibacter sp. | reverse complement strand
GAATCCTGCTTCAGGTGGTCTATCTTATCTTTTGCTTTATCTGTAACTGTTACCATTGTTGTATATTTGAGATGTTAGACATGAGATTTGAGACAAGAGATATAAATCTCAAATCTCACATCTCAATACTCACATCTTCTTAATGATGTACTTTTTCGCTTTCAATAGCTTCCATGCCGTTTTTAACGCGGAAATCATTGATGGCCGCTTTAATAGCATCTTCTGCCAAAACCGAGCAGTGAATTTTTACCGGGGGCAGGGCCAGTTCTTCAACAATATCCATATTGTCAATTTTCATGGCATCGTCAATTGATTTGCCTTTTAGCCATTCGGTAGCTAATGATGATGACGCGATAGCCGAACCGCATCCAAAAGTTTTGAATTTAGCGTCGGTAATAATATTGTCGTCGCCAACTTCTATTTGCAGGCGCATAACGTCGCCGCACTCAGGTGCGCCAACCAGGCCTGTACCAACCTTATGACTGCTCTTGTCTAAGGTACCCACGTTGCGCGGGTTGGTATAATGATCGATTACTTTATCTGAATAAGCCATTTCTTTAATTTTTGCCCCCTAACCCCCTAAAGGGGGAATAAGAGTTTGTTTATGTTGTATTTATTTTTTTCAATTCTTCCTTTATACTCCCCCTTTAGGGGGCTGGGGGGCTTAATGTTCCGCCCACTCAATCGAGTCGAGGTCAATTCCTTCTTTAAACATTTCCCAAAGCGGTGATAGTTCGCGCAGGTGGGTAACCGATTTCTTGGTTACTTCTATCGCGTAATCAACTTCCTCTTCGGTAGTGAACCTGCCTAAACCAAAACGTATCGAAGAGTGCGCCAGATCATCCGAAAGGCCCAAACTTTTTAATACGTACGATGGCTCCAACGATGCCGATGTACAGGCCGAACCTGATGATACCGCCAAATCTTTCATTGCCATCATCAAACCTTCGCCCTCAACATATTTAAAGCTGATATTGGCTACATGCGGCAAGCGGTGTTCTACATTACCATTCACATAGCTTTCTTCCAGCTCCAGTAGCGAGGTTTGCAATTTATCGCGTAAAGCTGATAAACGTTTGGCTTCGCTTTCCATTTCCTGTGCGCATAGTTCGCAGGCTTTGCCTAAACCAACAATGCCCGGTACGTTCAATGTGCCCGAACGCATACCGCGCTCATGGCCGCCGCCGTCCATTTGTGCGGTAACCTTTACACGCGGACCTTTACGCCTAACGTATAACGCGCCTACGCCTTTAGGGCCGTATATTTTATGTGCCGATAGGGCCAGCAGGTCAATGCCATCCTTATTCACATCAACCGGTATTTTGCCAACTGCCTGTACGGCATCGGTCATAAATAAAGCGCCGTGCTTATGGGCACTAGCGCTAATTTCTTTTATAGGCTGTATTACGCCTATCTCGTTGTTGCCATACATTACCGAAACCAAAATTGTTTCGGGGGTCATGGCAGCTTCCAATACAGCAAGGTCAACTAAACCATCGGTACCAACAGGCAGATAAGTAACCTTACCGCCCAATTTTTCTACGTGCTTACAGGCATCTAACACGGCTTTATGTTCGGTAACGGTTGTTATAATATGGTTACCTTTGTCTTTATACATTTCAAAAACACCCTTAATAGCCAGGTTGTCTGATTCGGTAGCGCCCGAAGTGAAAATGATCTCCTTTTCGCTGGCGCCTATCAGTTTGGCCACCTGCTCACGCGCGTAATCAACACCTTCTTCGGCCACCCAGCCAAACGGGTGGTTGCGACTGGCCGCATTACCAAACTTGGTAGTAAAGTAAGGCAGCATAGCCTCCAGCACCCTCGGATCCATGGGGGTTGTAGCGTTATTATCCAGGTAAATTGGGATATTCATAGTGCATTTATTAATAGATTACAAAGATATACATTCTTTTTATTTAAAATCATTCAAAATAGTCACATTAAACTAATAATTTACAATATTTGAACATGAACAAAATAGAACATATAGGCATCGCGGTAAAGGATATAAAGCTTTCGGGCAGCCTTTATGAAAAATTGCTGCATACAACTATCTATAAAACAGAGGATGTAGCCAGCGAAGGCGTTACAACCGCCTTTTTACAATGCGGCCCTAATAAGATAGAATTACTGGAAGCCTCATCAGCTGATAGCCCTATAGCAAAGTTTATAGAAAAGCGAGGCGAAGGCGTACATCACATAGCTTTTGAGGTGGATGATATTGTGGCCGAAATGGAACGGCTGCGCGCTGAGGGTTTTGTGTTATTGAACGATACACCCAAACGCGGCGCGGATAATAAGCTGGTTTGCTTTGTGCACCCGAAAGGGGTTAATGGGGTGT
>CAISKH010000655.1 GCA_903885865.1 uncultured Mucilaginibacter sp. | reverse complement strand
GCGGGGTAAAGCAGTATCATAAAATCGGGCCGTAAATTAGTATTGGCCGCATTGGCAACAACCGGCGTATTGTACCTGTTGGCGGCTGTTGTAGCCAGATGACCTCCTGCAGAAAACCCGGCCATACCCACTTTAGCCGGGTCAATGCCCCACTCTGCGGCGCGTGTACGCACTATTATTAATGCCTGCTGCGCATCCTGTAGGGGGCCTATAGTTTTATCAACCATGATGAGGTCGCTGGGCAGACGGTATTTTAACACAAACGCGGTTATACCCAATTTTGCAAAGGCCGCCGCTATATTATTTCCTTCGTTATCCATAGATAACTGGTAGTAACCTCCGCCGGGGCAAACAATTACCGCAGTACCGGTAGACTTACCTTTTTCAGGAAAATATGGGGTAAGCGTAGGTACGCTTACATTTTTGGCCCAATTGCCTGTGCGGGTTTCTATATAATCGGCAGGGGTTGGTTTTGAATTGGGTATACCGTTAGGGTATAAAGGTATGGCTGCCTCTTGCCCAAAGGTTAGTGATGCGGTGGCAGCGAAAAGCAGCACCATAAGAATTAATTTTTTCATTGGTCTTTATTTATTAAAATCCATTTGCGTTCATCCAACTGGCACACCAGTCAAACCAATGCTCATTACTTTTTGGGTTAATCAACCCGAACCCGTGGCCACCGGCCTGGAAAAGGTGCATCTCGGTTTTTACATTTGCCTTGATCAAGGCATCGTAAAACATCAGGCTATTTTGCACGGGTACAACTTTATCATCGCCGGCCTGCACAATAAAGGTTGGCGGCGTGTTTGCGGTAACCTGCTTTTCGTTCGAGTAAAGCTCCGCCAGTTCGAGCGTAGGGGCTAAACCCACCAGTTTATCGCGCGAACCCTTATTGGCATATTCACCAAATGTAATAACCGGGTACAGCAGCAGCATAAAATCTGGCCGTATGCTGATGTTATCCTTATTGTCAACCATTGGTTTAAAATGCGTACCCGCTGTGGATGCTAAATGCCCTCCTGCCGAGCATCCCATAATACCAACCTTAGCCGGGTCAATGCCCCAGGCCACGGCGTTTTTTCGCACCAGGATAATAGCCGTCTGCGCATCCTGCATAGGGCCTATGGTTTTATCAACCATGATCTGGTCGCTGGGCAGGCGGTATCTTAATACAAACGCCGCGATGCCGACTTTATTAAACTCTTTGGCAATGGAATAACCTTCTTTGTCAATTGACAAACCGCTATAACCACCACCGGGACATATAATTACCGCAGTGCCGGTTCCTTTTCCTTTTTCGGGAAAGAATGGAACCAGGACCGGAGTGGAAACTTTTGAGACCCGGGCAGGGGTTACATCTTCAATATAATCAGCAGGCGTTGGTTTTGAATTGGGCACGCCATTGGGGTATAAAGGGATAACAGGCGCGGTACCCTGGGCATATGATAAAACAGCCATAGCCACTAATAGCAGGAAGGAACAGGAAAATTTCATAATAAAAGGTTTATACAATTATAAGCTTTTATTTAATTCCAGTTTCACTTTATCCCTTTTTTGGCGGGAAATAGGGATTTTAGTTTGGTCGTTTAAAAGCAGTGTCCCCCCATCCTCTTTTAAATAGCTTTTTACGCAGTGCAAATTGACCAGGTGCGATTGATGGGTACGGATAAATTGATGCGGCTGTAATAAATCGGCAAATTCTTTGAGTGTTTTGCAAACTAAAATACGTTCGCCATTTTGCAGGTAAAAAGTGGTGTAGTTATTTTCGGCTTCGCATCGTACAATCTCCGTAACCTTTACATACATTATTTCATTAAAGGTTGGCAAGGCTATTTTTGGTGTTTCTTTTCGATCCGACTTAATATAGGCCAACAGGTTTTCAATACTATGGTTTTGTTTGCGGGCGCTTATTTTTTCTGTTGCCTTATGTATGGCCAGTTTAAATTCGGTGATGTCTATCGGCTTTAGCAGGTAATCCAATGCCGAAAACTTGATGGCTTGTATCCCATAATGATCATAAGCGGTAATAAATATCACCTCAAAGTTTACGGGTGTAAATGCTTTTAAAACATCAAAGCCCGATGCCCCGGGCATTTGAATATCAAGGAAAATAAGATCGGGCTGGTGGGCCTTTATTGCATTAATACCGTCGGCAGCATTAAGCGCGGTTGCAACTAATTCAACTTCGGGGCAATAGGTATTAATGATGGAACGAAGGTTCTCAATATTGTTAGGCTCGTCATCAATTATTATACTGCGGATATTCATCGCCCGCAATTTACGATATCCAATTTATAAGCGTTATAGTTATTACCGTACCCGTTGTATCGGAAGCTATATTTAATGTGGCAGGTTGGCCCTCATAAACCTCGTTCAGTAATTTTATGCGCTCCTCACTTAGCTTTAACCCGAAAGAATTATCGCCGGTATTGTTTTTTTGCTGAAATCCCGACCCATTATCAATTATTGTCAGT
>CAISKH010000654.1 GCA_903885865.1 uncultured Mucilaginibacter sp. | reverse complement strand
CTCCAAAAACACCCGATCCGACAGTTGCCATCCAACAACCAGCCAAGCCATCTAAATCTTCTTTAAAGATAATAGCGGGCACAAATATGCTGGCAGCGAATGATATCGTTACCAATCTTTCCCGTTCAAAAGAACTGAGTACCTTTTATAAGGTTATAGAAGTTGCAGGGCTGAATGAAACGTTTAACAGTAAAGGGCCCATTACCGTTTTTGTACCCAACGACCAGGCATTTGCAAACCTGCCACCTGGAAGACTGGATACGTTGTTAAAATCCGGGCATAAATATGACCTGATTGCTTTAATTACCTATCATGTTATTCCGGGAAAAATTACAGCAAGGGAGATTAGCAGGCAAATTAATTCAAATAAAGGGCGGGCAACTTTTATCACGCTTACGGGCAGTAAACTAACCGCTAAATTTAACGCCGACCGGAATATTGTTTTAACGGATGAAAATGGCGGTCAAAGTATCATCAGCCGGGTTGATATTGCGCAAAACAATGGCTTGATAGATATAATAAATTCAGTACTGGTTCCAAAATTTAAAAACCTGTAAACAAACCTGATTATGACAAACCGTTTTAAATACATTTACGTATTTTGTTTAAAAGCAATAAATATGAAAATGAAAAAATTAGTTTTATCAATGGTTGCCATAGGTATGATTACGGCATTTGGCTGCCAGAACAGTAACGGGCAGGATAATTCAAAAAGATTAAGCAAACCAGCGACCGAATGGAAAAAGCAGCTTACCCCTAACCAATATTATATAATGGTTGAAAGCGGGACCGAACCTCCATTTCATAATGCCTACTATAATAATCACGAAAAGGGGGTTTATGTGAGTGCTGCTACCGGCGAAGTACTATTCAGTTCGGAAGATAAGTACGATAGCGGTACCGGCTGGCCAAGCTTTGTTAAACCGGTTGACCCTAAAAAGATAAAAGTAGTTACCGACAATAGCGACGGCATGACCCGTGATGAAGTTATAGAACGAAGCACAGGGCTGCACCTGGGCCACGTTTTTGACGATGGCCCTGCCGACAGGGGTGGAAAAAGATATTGCATGAATTCGGGCGCGCTTAAATTCATTAAAAAATAGCCGGTATACGCCCTGCATTTAAATTTATGGAGGGGCGCATCTGTGGCCGGGCGCGTAAACTGCTTTCAAAGTTTAATCCAATGGTCAGGTCCACCCAATCAGGGTTTACAGGCCTGATCATTTTTTCTTTTTGGGGCCTGGTATAAGTGCTCACTGTTTTAAAGCGCGCCATAGCCTGTTCTTCTGTATTTATCTCTTCAAAGTAAACCAGCCTGTTCAATTGCTGTGCCCCGTCAAAAAACAAAGTGGGCATTTCGCCATAAAATTTAAGGGTTTTTAGTAGATCTGAAGATAAGCCCACGTGCAGGTTATTCCGGTTTCTGTCTGTAATAATGTAAATAAAGCGTTTCATTTGAAATAAAATTTCTTTGGTTAAAAAATAATTACTAATTTTATGAGCATAAAAATACTAATTATTTTAGCAAATACAAATTTTATGGCAAAAATTTCATCAAATATTAAATTTCTAAGAAAAAAGAAAGGCCTTACCCAGCAGCAGTTTGCCGACCAGGTAGGTATAAAACGATCGTTGGTAGGCGCATACGAAGAAGAAAGAGCCGAACCCAAATACGAATTGCTAAAAAAAATAGCATCGTTTTTCGAGATAACAGTTGATGATTTTATTAAAGAAACCATTGATGATAAATTTATGGCCAAACCAAAAGCCACCCAGGGCAACCTGAGGGTGCTAAGTATATCGGTTGATAAGGAAGATAACGAGAATATTGAAATGGTACCCCTAAAGGCCAGTGCTGGATATATGAATGGCTATGCCGATCCGGAATATGTAGCGCAGTTGCCCAAATTATACCTGCCCATGTTTAAGCAGGGCACCTACCGGGGTTTTGAAATAAAGGGCGATTCTATGCTTCCGCTGGTGTCGGGTACAACCATTATAGGTGAGTATGTAGAGAACTGGGGCGATATAAAACCTGCTGAAACCTATGTAATTGTGTCAAAAAGCGAAGGGGTGGTATATAAACGTATAGGCGGTAAGTTTAAGGATAACAAAAAACTGAAGCTGGTATCAGACAACCCGGTATATGACCCTTACGAGATAAACGGCGAAGATATATTAGAGGTATGGAAAGCGAAGGCCTATATATCAACTCATTTTCCGTTACCTGCACCCGAACCAACCATGGAAAGTTTGACCGGGATGATGGCCCAGATGCAGCGATCCATAGCTAAATTACAAGGCAACAATTAAGTTACACAATAAATATTAAACCTCAACCGTATATCTTTATCATACTGAAACAAGTAAAAACCGAAAAGATGAAAAAATTATTTTTAATGTGCGCTTTTGTATTGGGAGTTAGCGCCATGAGCTTTGCCCAGGGCAGAGGTCCAAGAACTCCTGAACAACAGTTAGCCCAGGTTAAAACAATGATAGCACCATTAACGCTTACAGACGACCAGGTTGCTAAGCTTACAGTTGTTTATACAGCTTCTTCTAAAAGCATGGATAGTTTAAGGACTGCTGTGCCCGACAGGGCTACACGCCAGCCGGCACAAGCTGCAATGACTGCGGCAACTACTGCTAAAGTTAACGCCATTTTAACAGCCGACCAGGCTGCTGCTTACAAAAAAGCAATGGATGCAATGCGCGCCCAAAGGCAAGCAGGTGGTGGTAACTAACCATAAGTCTAATTAAATAAAAAGAGCGCCCGTCAGTAAATTGACGGGCGCTCTTTTTATTTAATTGGTCTATAGAATAGGGCAATTGGTCGCATTTTATTTTAATTGGTGGGATATAGTTATACATTTAGCCTAACAAAATTTAAATTATTAAAATCGAGAAAAAATGAAAAAATTATTTTTAGTATGTGCTTTCTTAATAGGACTAAGCGCGGTTAGCTTCGCTCAGGGCAGAGGACAAAGGCAAACTCCTGAACAACGGGTTGCTGCATTAAAAACATCATTAACCCTGACCGATGATCAGGCAGCTAAAGCAACAGTTATTTTTACTGCATCTGGTAAATCTACAGATAGTTTAAGAACAGCGATGGCTGGTGGTGACAGGGCAGCAATGAGGCCGGCAATGACTGTAATAAACAATGCAGCCAGTGCTAAATTGATGGCTATATTAACCCCTGACCAGGCTACAATTTACAAAAAACAATTGGCTGATGCTGCTGCCGCACAGGCTGCAAGGGCACAAGGCGGTAATTAAGATTTTATAAGTATTTAAAAAAAGCGCCGCTAAAATTAGTCGGCGCTTTTTTATCCTAATTAATATAACCAGATAGTTATATTAGCCTAACCAAATTTAAATTATTTAAAACCGAGAAAAAATGAAAAAGTTATTATTAGTAGGCGCTTTCGTATTAGCAATGAGCGCTGTTAGCTTTGGCCAGGGCAGAATGCAAAGAACTCCTGATCAACAAGTAGAACAATTAAAAACACAGGTAACAGGAATTACTGATGATCAGGCAACTAAAATTAAAGCCATTTATACAGTATCTGCTAAAAGCATGGACAGCTTAAGAACTGCTAATGCTGGTGGCGATATGAGGGCTATGTTTACCAAAATGCAGCCCATAAACGATGCAGCCAATGCAAAAATTAAGACTGTTTTAACAGCCAGCCAGGTTGCTGAATTTCAAAAAGCGATTGACGCGCGCGCGGAAAGAATGAAACAAATGATGCAAAATCAGTAGAATTAAAAAAACGTCAATAAAAAGCTCCGATAAACCGGGGCTTTTTTTACACTCATTTATTTAATCAGATAGTTATATTAGCCTAACCAAATTTCAATTATTTAAAACCAAAAAAAATGAAAAAATTATTATTAGTATGTGCTCTCGTAATGGGGATTAGCGCGGTGAGCCTGGCCCAGGGTGGTGGTAGAAGAACCCCGGAGGAACAATTAGCAACATTAAAAACACAATTAACAGGGCTTACTGACGACCAATCAGCAAAAATTTTGGCTATTTATACTATTACCGGCAAAAGCAGAGATAGTTTATTTACTGCTGCTGGTAACGGCGGTGACAGGGCTGCTATGATGCAGTCATTTATGAAAATGCAAACGGCAACTTTTGCAAAAGTTAAAGCTGTTTTAACTGCTGACCAGTCTGCTGCGTATCAAAAAGCGGTAATTGACCCGTATAATGACAGAATGAAACAAATGCAGCAAAATCAATAAAGCAAATGCAATATCAAAAAGAAAAGCTCCGATAAACCGGGGCTTTTTTTATTTTTATCGAAAATTAGCTATTGGGAGCAACGGAAAAATATATTGAAAAAAGACTTACTGAAAGGCGCCTGGCGGGCTTATACCGTATTTTAAAGCCCGAAAGTGATCTTATTGATTTTTGCTCGAATGATTACCTGGGATTCTCCCGCTCGGCTGTACTTAAAGGT
>CAISKH010000653.1 GCA_903885865.1 uncultured Mucilaginibacter sp. | reverse complement strand
TGTACTGGGCTAGCGTAGCATACCGGCGCGTCACCAGCGTTTTGCCGGGCGGGGCCTGTACACCGGGCTGCGCCCTCAGCAGGTCGCGGAAATCCTGTGCCACGCCCCAGGGCGGCGAGCTCCATTCAAAACTCACCGTCGCACCGGGATTAACGCGAAAGCCGTTATAATCAGACGAGGTGTAGTTGGTATAGGTGTTCACCGCTAAAATGGCGGGCGCGCTGTTTTCGCCCAGCATAAGGTTGTTCATCCAATGACTATTGGAGGTGGTGCGCGCGCTGGTTTCGCTCAGGATGGTGTTGTTGAGGAAGACCATGCCGGGCGAGCCGTTAGAGGTACGGGTTGAGCCGCCGGGCGCATGATAAATGATGTTGCGTATCCAGTAGATAGGCCCGCCAATAGATGGCTGGTTGCACATCGGGTGCGAGGCCGAGTTCAGCATCATATTGCGCATCACGCGCACATTATGCATCGAACCATCGATCTCGAACGCGTTGTCGTGGAAGTTGGTCATGTAGTTGTTGTAATAGTCTATCGATACCGGCCGCAGGTGCCAGTTCTTGCGGGCCGGGTACCAGGGGCCCATGGCGGCGGTAGGATCGGGCGTGTTGCCGTCGGGGTTGCCGTAGGTCTCCACGTCGATGCCGTCATGGAAATTGGCCACATAGTTGTAGGCGATGACATGGCCGCCCCCATAAACGCGCACGGCGGTATACGAATCCAGCGTGGGCGGGAACTTCCGGCCATTCTGCGTGGCAAGCGTTCTCCAGGGCTCACCGATCCAGCCGGCGAGATAATTAGGATCGTCGCGGCCGATGAAAGTGTTGTCGAGGATGGTGAAGTTTGACGACCCCGCCCAGTTGGTGAAGATGCCCAGGTTGATGTTCTCGAAACGGCAATGCTTCACGGTAAGCCCGCTGGAGCCGGCAATGAACTGGGTGCCTGCCCATATAGCGATCTCGGTATTCCTGAAGGTTATGCCTTCAAAATAATTGTAGTTGGCTGCCTTCACATTGAAAAGATTGAAATTGCCGCCGCCGTCGAAAATCACCGGCCCGTCGCCCGCAGCCTTGATAACGATGGGCTTTTCGGGTGTGCCGTTGCCGAACAGGTAATAGGTACCTTCCACCGGCGAAGTGGAGTTGATGCTGCGGTCGCCGGTATAGAATTCGGGGTGGTAGCGATAGGTTCCGGCATGCACCAGGATGATGTCGCCTGCCTTCACCCGGGGGCGTCCTCCGGTCTGGGTATCGCCGCCGCCGCAATAATAATTATAGGCGCACATCAGGTCGTTGAACGATCCCGGCTCCTTTGGGCCCTTCCAGTCGCGCGAATAGACGTGATAAACATGGCCGGTGGTAGCAGGCATCGGCTCGGCGCGGGTTTTCACTGTGACCATCCGGGTGTCGCCGCCGCCATCGGGGTCGCTCAGCGTGAGCTTCACCTCGTAGGCGGTGTTCTCCTCCAGGTCGAGGATCGATCCGGCGAACATATTGGGCATCTCCACATTGAACACGCCCTCGCCCTGGTATACCCGCTCGTGTTGCAGGCGCAGCAACTGCATCCCTGTTTTCCAGGCATGATCGCCTTTGCGCCGATAACTAACATCGACCTTAGCGTTACGGTTGTTATCGCCCTGTATCACCCACTCGAAGCCCAGGTTGATCAGGGTAGGCGGGTCGATAACAAGCTCGCCCGCCTTCACCGCGTTCATTAGGTGGGGGGTGTGTATGGTATGTGCCGCGGGCTGTGCAAGGGAGGGTAACGCCAGGGCCAGCAACACAGTAAAGCAACGTAGAGCGTTGAAAATTGATAATGGTTTCATTTTGGTTGAGAATTGGTTATAGCGAATATAGTGTTTTTCAGACTTTTGAGGTATAACTCAATGTGTTTGTTTTTTTGCATCGCTGGCGCACGCATCCCACCTGCACATCCCTGCCGCGGCAGGCAGACGCAAACTATCACATCCAAAAAATGTTATTACTTTTGGACCTGTTAAAAACACACGATTTGGACAAAGAACTAGTACGCCATTTTATTGATAACGCCCTTAAAGAAGACGTAGGCGACGGCGACCATACCTCGCTGGCCACCATCCCCGAAGGTACAACGGGCAAAGCCAAACTTTTAGTTAAAGACTACGGCATCATAGCCGGCGTTGAGCTGGCGGAGTATATATTTCACCGGGTCGACAAGGGCCTGAAACTAACCATCTTCATTACCGACGGCACCGAAGTTAAACCGAAAGATATTGTATTCGAAGTAGAGGGCAGCGTACACAGCATATTGATAGCTGAACGTTTGGTATTGAACTGTATGCAGCGTATGTCGGCCATTGCCACCAAAACCGACCAGGTTGTTGACCTGTTAAAAGGCACCAATACCCAGGTACTTGATACCCGCAAGACTACCCCCGGTATGCGCTATTTAGAAAAATGGGCCGTGCGCATAGGCGGCGGGGTTAACCACCGTTTTGGTTTGTATGATATGATACTCATCAAAGACAACCATGTAGATTATTCGGGCGGCATAAGCCGGGCCATAGAGAATACACAGCAGTACTTAGCCGACCAACACAAAAAACTTGCCATTGAAATTGAAGTGCGCAACCTGGACGAACTGGAAGAAGTTTTGCAAACCGGCGGCGTTGACCGTATATTGCTGGACAATTTTAATTTCAGCGATCTGCGGGACGCTGTAAACATGATAGGGGGCCGGTATATCACCGAAGCCTCAGGCGGCATAACGGTTGATAACGTACGCGAGTATGCCAATTGCGGCGTCGACTACGTATCCATAGGTGCCTTAACCCACTCTGTTACCTGCCTCGATCTGAGCTTAAAGGCGGTTAAACCGGCCTGATCTTTTAAATTGTTCTTATTATTGTTTAATTTCAAAGTTTTAGGTGATATATATAAATAGGATTAAACTTGTTAGTACAATTATCAATTTATAATATTGCGCTGATATGATAACCCCACTCTCCATCACAGCGCTTATATTGGCTTATTTATGCGGTTCAATTCCTACCGCGGTGTGGATAGGCCGGGCATTTTTTAACATCGATGTAAGGGAGTACGGCAGCGGGAACGCCGGGGCAACCAATACCTTCAGGGTATTAGGCAAAAAAGCCGGGATACCCGTAATGTTACTTGATATTTTAAAGGGGTGGACGGCCACCAACCTTGCATTTATGATCGGTATAACCACTACCGGGGCCTACCATTCCGTACCATTTACTAATTACCAGCTGGCTTTGGGCATTGCCGCGGTTATGGGGCACCTGTTCCCGGTTTTTGCGGGTTTTAGGGGCGGCAAGGGGATAGCTACGCTGTTCGGGATGATACTGGCCGTTAATTTACCGGCGGCCTTGTTGTGTGTATCGGTATTTTTGGTGGTGCTGCTTATTACGCGGTATGTATCGTTAGGGTCAATTATGGCAGGGTTTACCTACCCCATTGGTGTAACCTTTATTTTTCCCACTTATATTAAATCGGTTATTATTTATGGGATGTGTATGTGCCTGCTGATACTGGTAACTCATCAAAAAAATATCGAGCGCCTGCTTAAAGGCAAGGAATCAAAAGTTAATTTTTTTAAGAAAAAGCAAATTAACTTCGCGGAGCAGGCTGACCCAGAACTTCAAGAATAGCTTTCGCTTTAAGCAGGCATTCTTCATACTCCCTTTCGGCATCAGCATGATAGGTAATAGCGCTCCCGGTTTGGAACGATAAATATTTTTCTGTTGAATTATATAATAAGGTCCTTATCACCACATTAAGATCAAAATCATTATCGGGGCTAAAATAGCCTATGGCCCCCGAGTATATACCACGCCTGCTGCGCTCATATAGTTCCATCAACTGCATTGAACTGATCTTGGGCGCGCCTGTCATGCTGCCCATGGGGAAAGTGTTGCGTATAGCCTGTACGGCCGAAATTCCATCCTGCAACTCGCACACAACGGTTGATATCATTTGGTGTACCTGGTTAAAGCTATAAATGCCGAACAGCTCTTCGGTTTTAACTGTACCGGGTTTGGCCGATCGGGTAAGGTCATTACGTACCAGGTCAACTATCATTACATTTTCCTGCAGTTCTTTGGCGTGGTTGCGCAGTTGCTGTTTAATGGCTTTATCCTCCTCGTCGCTGCCGCCTCTTTTGGCCGTTCCCTTAATAGGCTGCGATACCAGTTTATTGCCGCGTTTGGCCAAAAACCGCTCGGGCGACGCGCAAAGCACATAATTATCCTTCCACTTATAAAAGGCGGCAAACGGGGTGGGCGATATTTGGTTAAGCTGCAAAAAAATAGTAACAGGGTCAATCTCCGCATTATCCGCGAAAAACTCCTGGCAAAAGTTGGTTACATAAATATCGCCCCGGCTAATGTGTTCTTTAATTTTGGCGGCTGTATTTAAATATTCCGCCTTACTAAATCGCGATCGCAGGTTGATATCGCCCGGTTTTGAAACGGCGGGTATTTGCTGTTCGATATATTTAAAAACAGCCGCTGCATCGTCTGAAATAATTTCAACTTCGTTGCCCTTAACTAATATTGAATGTTTTGGTACAAAAAAATACAGGTCAGGAAAATGAAGATGGTCGGAGTTTGAAGAGGATAAGTTCTCCGTCTCATTCTTAAGGTCGTAACTCAAAAAACCGGTTAACCACCCCGGGTTTTTTTCGCGAAACTTTTCCAGTTCTTCAAAAGCAGATCCGATGCCGGCGGTAACAAAAGTTTTAGCACCGGCGGCAATTAAAGTATCAAATTTAGAGTAAGGGTCTTTGAAATTATT
>CAISKH010000652.1 GCA_903885865.1 uncultured Mucilaginibacter sp. | reverse complement strand
GCGTTTCTATGGCCGATGTGGTTTCGGTAGCGATAAACTTTTTACCGGGGTAACGATCATGAAACGACGGAAAATCCTTTATGCTATAATTATACCCCACTAAATCAAGCGCGCCCGATTGTATAATTTTATTTCGTGTGCTAGGGTCATTATTGGCGGTAGTAATGGGCCGGGTTTTATCAAGGCTGTGAATAATCGCGGCCAGCTCGGGGGCTATGCGCAGGGCGCTCGTATCGCGCTGTTGCGGTATCTCGTTGCCTATGCTCCAGATCATCACGCTGGGGTGGTTGCGGTCGCGCAGTATTTGGGCCTCAAGATCCTGTTTATGCCATTCTTTAAAAAACAAGTGATAATCGTAGGGTTTTTTGCCCTGCTCCCAGCAGTCAAAGGCTTCATCCATCACAATAAAACCCATTTTATCACAAAGGTCAAGTAGTTCGGGCGCTGGCGGGTTATGCGAGGTGCGTATGGCGTTGCAGCCCATGGCTTTTAACATTTCCAGCTGCCGTTCCAGCGCGCGGGTATTAATAGCGGCGCCCAAACTGCCCAGGTCGTGATGATCGCATACGCCCAAAATTTTTAGCGATTTACCGTTTAGCGAAAAACCTTTATCTGCATCAAAATTAAAATAGCGGATGCCGAGCGGGGTGGTATATTCGTCTAAAACTTTGCCGTTTTTAATAACCTGCGTAACTGCTTTATACAGGTAAGGATGATCTACCGACCATAGCTCGGGATTACTAATAACTACATTCTGTTTAATAGTTAAGGTATCTTGAGTTGTTGTATTTATAGTTGATGTAACTGCTTTGATCAATGAGTTGTTTGAATCATAAATAATGGTTTTAATTTTACAGCCATCTGTGGAGGAATGGATTTGCGTTTCGACATGAACCGTTGCGGACGATTTGCTTATTTGCGGTGTAGTTATATAAGTACCCCAATGACTGATCGCTGTTTTATTGGTGGTAACCAGCCATACATTCCTGTAAATTCCCGAACCCGAATACCATCTTGAATTTGGCTGCGCCGAATTATCAACTTTTACCGCAATCACATTTTTACCGCCAAAGCTTAAATAAGGCGTCAACTCGTATCGGAAAGAAATGTAACCGTTCGGCCTAAACCCTAAATGATGACCATTGAGCCATACATCGCTTTTTTGGTAAACGCCGTCAAAATCAATATAAACCAGTTTGCCTTTTGAAGCTACGGGAACGGTAAATGTTTTGCGGTACCAACCTATGCCACCGGGTAAAGCTCCGCCTTCGGGTGTGGCCGGGTTTTCCTTTTTAAATTCGCCTTCTATGCTCCAGTCGTGCGGCAGGTTGAGTATGCGCCAGCTTGCATCGTTTAAATTGATGTTTTCGCCATTGGGCACATCTCCTAAATTAAAATGCCACCCTTTATCAAAATTAAGGGTCGAGCGTGATTGCTGGCCGAATATATTAGCGGTGAAAAATATATTAAAAGCCAGGAAAAGAAATACTTTAATTTTATCGGCAGATCTGGTAAAAAGCATAACTGGTTTATATAAGGCGTTTTTGGACGGCCCAATTTAACCATATTTCTGCTTGTCTGAATTAAGATTTATAGGATTTACAGATTATCGCGATAAATTATACTGAAATCCTTTAATCCCAAAAATCGTATTCAGACAACTACACCTTAGGCGCCACCGTAAACACGCTGGCATAATATTTACGATAACCAATGCACAAAAATAAATTGAGCACAATTACTGTGGTGCCAATAGGTACGCCATAAGGGGCCAGCATAGCATGGAACAGGAAAATATTTACGGTAATAGGCAAAAGCACCAGCAAAAAGAAGGCGGTAAACCGGTTAAGCAGCAAAAATAAGCCGCTAATAATTTCAATAACTTTTAAAAATTGAAAAAAGTAACCCGACCCGAACAGCCCACCCGCGAATGCGGCTGCCGTGGGGCTCATAGCTGGGGGTTTAACGTGCATAAAATCGTGGAAAAAATTAATGCCAAACACCAGGAAGATAAGACCCAGTAATATCCGGGCGATTAATAGTGCAATTTTCATAATCAGAGTTTTTTTAAGTTTAGTTCAAAGTTGACAATTAAAACGCTAAAATAATATGTTTAAACATATATTGTTAAACCAAACTGTCATACATTTGTTTTATTATTATGGACATACAAAAAATAACATTTGGATCGGGATGCTTTTGGTGTACCGAGGCTATATTTCAAGCGGTTAAAGGGGTAAGAGCGGTAACCTCGGGCTATATGGGCGGAACCGTTAAAAACCCAACTTACGAACAAATTTGTACCGGCAATACCGGCCATGCCGAAGTTGTTGAAGTAGAATATGACGCGGACGAAGTGAGACTGGATGAAATACTGCTTATATTTTTTAAAACCCATGATGCTACCAGCCTTAACCGGCAGGGGAACGATGTGGGTACACAATACCGTTCGGTTATATTTTACCATACCGATGAACAGAAACGGCAGGCCGAAGCCATGATAAAAACCCTTACGGATGAGCAGGTTTTTAATAAACCGATAGTAACCGAATTGAGCCCGGCAAGCGAGTTTTATAAGGCAGAAAATTATCACCAAAACTATTTTGCCGACAACTCCATGAAACCCTATTGCGCCTTTGTAATACAGCCCAAACTAAATAAGTTTGCCAAAGAGTTTAAAGAGAAAATTAAGCCCTAGTTATTATAGTTATTATAAAACATCCGCGTGGTATTAAGTTTTTGTTAAGCTATAGCATTGCTGTAAATCAATCTGTATTTTTACAATTCAGCATATCACCATGAAACAAAAACTATTATTCAGCTTTACGGCCATTATTGTTTTGGCATTGCAGGTGCAGGCACAATTACCCGGCAAAATAGAGCGCACAGGGCAGGTGCTTTTACCTAACGGGTGGAAATTAAGTCCCGCAGGCACTTATTTGCCCTTGGGCGATCTGCCCTTAAACATACAGCTTTCAGCATCGGGGAAATTATTGGCCGTTACCAATAACGGGCAAAGCACACAGTCGG